>CAYNBG010000017.1:4312-10502 GCA_964395495.1 uncultured Staphylococcaceae bacterium | reverse complement strand
CTACTATAACAGGTTGAAATCTTCTTTCTAATGCACTATCTTTTTCAATATATTGTTGGTATTCTTTTAATGTTGTAGCACCAATACAGTCAATTTCACCTCTAGCTAATATAGGTTTTAACATATTAGAAGCATCAAGTGCCCCACTATTTCTTCCTGCGCCAACAATTAAATGAATTTCATCGATAAACAAAATAATCTTATGATCACTTTCTTTAATCTTATTTAATACAGCCTTTAATCTATCTTCAAATTCACCTTGATATTTAGCTCCAGCAACAAGAGCCCCCATATCCAATTCAAATATTTCTTTATTTTGAAGAGTTTGAGGAACATCCTTAGCCACTATTCTTTGAGCTAAACCTTCAAGAATTGCAGTTTTACCAACACCAGGTTCTCCTAATAAAATAACATTATTTTTAGTCTTTCTTGCTAAAATAGTAACAATTTTTCTTATTTCATCATCTCTTCCGATGACTGGATCTATCTTATTGTTTCTAACTTGTTCGGTGATATTTCTACCAAACTTTGTTAAAACGTCTTTATCTTGACTATAATCTTCATATCCTTCCATAAATAATACCTCCTTATTTACTTACTTATATTATAATACATTTTTAGCACTCGTCAATAGAGAGTGCTAAAATATTTTTATAAAATCTTAATACTAAATAAATATTGAATTGTGTATAATTAAAACATGGCAAAAATAATTTTAGTCGGTGGTGGTACCGCAAGCGGAAAAACATACGTTATTAACGAAGTTGTTAAACTTATTGGTGAAGAAAATGTAACTCATATTTCTATCGATGATTATTATAAAGATTTAACAGATGTTCCTTTTGAAGAAAGATGTAAAATCAATTATGATCATCCTAAAGCATTTGATTGGCCATTAATTAAACAACAATTAGCAGCTTTAAAAAACGATGAAACAATAGAAAAACCTACATATGATTATGTAATTCATAATAGAAGCAAAATCACTGAAACAGTTACTCCTCAAAAGATTGTTATTGTTGAAGGTATTATGGCTTTGGTTAATAAAGATATTAGAAAATTAGGTGATTTAAAAGTATTTATTAACGCTACAAGAGAAAGAAGATTAATAAGAAGGATGGAACGTGACCAAAAAGAAAGAGGCAGAACCATGGATTCTATTATCAATCAATACTTTTCAACCGTTCAACCAATGTATGAAGAAATTGTTGAACCATCTAGTTATTATGCTGATTTATTAGTTAATAATGATGAATACGATAATAAATCAATTCAAGTATTAGCTGCAGTTATACAAGCTATTATTAGAGGCGAAATCGATTAAATTTTATAAAATTTAAAAATAAAAAGACCTTATAGTAAGGTCTTTTATTTATTAAACAATAACTTATATTAATAAGGTTTTTCTTCTTTTTTAGGAAGAGATCCAATTGCAAGTGGAATCATAAATAAGCCACCTAAAATTGAAATAACACTACTTACAATAACTGCCCAACCTGTATAACCTGTAGTTGCATAGCTTCCTTCAATACCAGCACCAACTGGTCCATAATATCTAAAGAAAATATAAGAACAACCCATCATAGCACCACCACACATAGCAACAAGTGCAAATGTAATAAGAGCAAAACATTTAAGTCCACTAGCCATTTCAGGTTTAACTAATGTTAAAATAAAACAAACTAATACAACAGCAGCGCTACAAGCTAAGAATATTGTAGTAACAATGTTAGCTGGAGTATATCTACCTAAATTTAAATAATTTAATGATTGATAGAATGAAATATACTCTCCACTTGTCTTTTGTGCAACAGGTCCAAAACCAAATGCAAGACCACCAATTAATAATACTAAAGTAATAATATATAAAACAGAATTCTTTTTCATACAAATTTCCTCTTTCTAGTTGTTAAATATATCATTAAATTACATTTTTTTCAACAATATAATTTTAACTATAAATATAAATATTTATATTTTTAAAAATTACATAACATTTAATATGTTTTTTAAAGATATTTGAATATAAAATTGTTATAATAATTTCATGATTTTAAAAGGTAATTTACTTTACGGACAAAGTGGCGGTCCAACTTCTGTTATAAATAGTAGTGCATATTATTTGTTTGAAGAAGCCTTTAAACATGTTGATAGAATTGAAAATATATATGCAATGCACTATGGATTAGAAGGTTTATTAGAAGAAGATTTAATATTAATAAAAAATAATAAAAAACTTAAAAAATTAATTAACACTCCTGGAAGTTATTTTGGCTCAAATAGATTTAAATTAGATTATCAAGATAAAGAAACATTTATTAAAATTTTAAACATATTTAAAAAATATAATATTAGATATTTCTTTTATAATGGTGGTAATGATTCAATGGATTCAATTACAAAATTAAATGATTTCTTTAAAGAAAATAATTATGAATGTTATTCAATTGGAATACCTAAAACTATTGATAACGATCTATCTTATTGCGATCATACTTTAGGATATCCTACTGCTGCTAAATTTATCGCTAACTCAGTTAGTGAAATATTTTACGATGATAATAGTTATAAAACTGGAAGAGTTAATATTATTGAAGTTATGGGAAGAAATGCTGGTTGGCTTGCTGCTAGCAGTTTACTTGCAAATTTAACAGGGGCTCATGTAGATTTAATATATGTTCCTGAATCTATTTTCTCTATTGATAAATTTCTAGAAGATGTTAAAAAGATTTATTCTAAGAAACACCATTGCTTAGTTGTAGTTAGTGAAGGTATTAAAGATAAAAGCGGCAGATTTGTATTTGAAACAAACGCAAAAGCAGATGCTTTTAATCATGTTCAACTCGGAGGAGTTGGCTTAATTTTAGCTAATCTTGTAAACAGAAAATTAAATTTTAAAGTTAGAGCAATTGAATTAAGTTTACTTCAAAGAGCATCTACTATTTCATTAAGTAAAGAAGATGTTAAAGAATGTAAAAAAGTATCTAAATATGCTCTTAAATTAGCTTTAAATAATAAATCAGGATATATGGTCACAATAAATAGAGTTTCATCTTCTCCATATAAAATTAAATTAAAATATGTAGATTTACATAATGTTTCTAATATTGAAAGAACATTACCTTTAGAATACATAAATAAAGAAAAGAACTACATTAGTAGTTCCTTTATTGATTATTGTTTACCTTTAATCGAAGGAAATATAAATTCTTTTAAAGATAATGGTTTAATTGATTTTTATAACGATTAATCGAGTTTTATTTCGATTAATTTATTAGCGAAGAAGAATGCACCAATTACATATCTACTACTACCACATTCATAAACAGTAAGCAATTTTGTTTGATCACTATTTAAATCTAAATCTTCAAGCATACATGGGGCTTTAATATCTCTAATAGGATCTGAAAGAATTTGAATAGTAATATCTCCAAGTTTTTTATCACTATTTCTAGTATTCTTCAAATCATAAAAATATAAATGAGAATCTTTTAATCCATATGATACTGATAAAATTAATGTATTGTTTTTTACTGCACAGCCTTGAACTTCATCCCTGATAGAGTATATTTCTAAAGGCTCTAAAAATGATGTATCCTTAACTGAATATTTACTTATAATTGCATGATTTGTAGTGTTTTCATCGACTTTTACATCATTAGCACAAACATAATCATAGTTATTAAATTCACCAACATAAACATAATTATCTTACTAAAAATATATGAAGAGTTATTATTTACTTTAATTGGAGAACCAAGTTCGATGTTTGTTCCACTAGCTTGATTTAAACAGCTTGTATCAAAAGAATAAACACCACCTGTAGGTCCATTATTATATAACTCACTAGCCAGATACATCTTTTGAGTATTCTCATCGATTTTAACAAAAGTTAAACCACCTGTATGACCATAAAAATTCTCGCCATCTGAAGTTAAGTTAAAATATTTAACATTATTATCTTTATCAGTTGTATAAATTCTAGAAGTAGATCCATCATTCATATAACCTGCTAATGCATAACTATCATCATTTCCTAAATAAGTTATACCTTGAGGAACAAATCCATCTTTAAGTCCGGGGATAGAAGCAGGTTGGCTCCTTAATGAATAGTACTCATTATAAATGCCAAATTTAATACAATTTAACCCTCCCCAACACAAGAAAATTAAAGTAAAAAAAGAAGCAAAGCAGATACCGATTATGGTAAAAACTTTCCTTTTTTTTGGATGAGGTTTTTTATTTATTTTTTCTCTCATATTAATAATCTGATGAAGGTTTATTTTTTATTGTATATAAAATAGTTAAAACTAGTGATATGAAAAGAATACTTCCTGTTAACCAGTTACCATAACCATACCATTTTGTTTCAAAGTTACTAATAAGACCTGACCATTGATTTGATGTTAATCCCATGAATGCAGGATAACCACAGTATGATATAGTACATGAAATAATTAAGAAAAGAACACAGATAACTAAAATTACCATTTTAACAATTTCATAAGTTCTTTTATTTTTAAAGAATGAAGGATATTTTTCTTCTTCAGGTTTGTCTTTTGTTTTTAAATCACAAATTAATACAAATCCTAATCCAAAGAAAGTTAATCCTAAAGCGATAATACTAGCAATGATAGCTCCACAATAAGGAATAGTATCAGGATCTGCTACATATCCTTTACTAAGATGGATTGCATCGTAAAATGAAATATCACTTCCATTTTTAACTTGAACTATTGGTCCAAACATAGTTGCAAACGAAGCTACGACAAGGACAATAGCAATAATTAACATAACTGTTTCTCTTTTAATACTCTTTTTCATAATTTTTACCCACTATTGCAATTATTATAACTTAAAAATAAATAAAATAAAGAACAAAATTTATTTTTTTATTTATTAATAAATAAAGCATCTTTATTTTTTAAAGAAAAATAGGAGACATAAGTTCTCCTATTTTTAAAAAACTATATGATTTCCTTATTATTTTCCTAATAAGAATGCCTTATAAGCTTGATATGCTTCAAATAAGTCAGCCTTAGAAATAATTTCCATTGGAGCATGCATATTTAATACAGCTATACCTGCATCGACAACATCCATGTTCATATTTCCTAAGATATAAGCAATAGTTCCACCACCGCCTTGGTCAACCTTACCAAGTTCAGCAGTTTGGTAATTTACATTTCCTTCATCCATTGTTTTTCTAATCCAAGCAAAGTATTCAGGATTGCAATCATTACAACCGCTCTTTCCTCTAGCACCTGTATATTTATTGAAAACAATACCATTACCTAAGTAACAACTATTATTTTCTTCAAAACATCCACCAAATAAAGGATCATATCCGGCACTAACATCACTTGATAACATCTTAGAGTTCTTTAATGCCTTTGATAATGCTAAATGAGAATTACTTCCTTCAGCTTCAAGTAATGTAAGGATTGTATCTTCAAAGAATCTTGATTGAGCTCCAGTAGCTCCAACACTACCGATTTCTTCTTTATCAACTAAAATAGTACAGCTTGTATAATCTGGTACATCTTTAACATCTAAAATAGCTCTTAATGAAGTAAAAGCGCAGCATCTATCATCATGGCCATATCCAGCAATCATTGATGAATCAAGACCATAACTTTTTGCTTCAAAAGCTGGAACAACTTCAATTTCACTAGAAATAAAATCTTCTTCATCAAAACCATATTTATCTTTAATTAATTTTAAAATATAATCTTTGACACCTTTATCTTTTTCTGGAATTGAGCCAACTGTTACATCAAGATTTTCTCCTTCAATAACATTAACTGCTTTCTTTTGTAATTGATCTCCGGATAAATGTATTAATAAATCAGAAATACCTACAACAGGATCTCCTTTATCTAATCCAACATTAAATTCAACTGTTGTTCCATCTTTTTTACAAATAACACCAACTAAAGCAAGAGGAATTGTAACCCATTGATATTTCTTTACTCCACCATAATAATGTGTATCAAAATATGCAAATCCACCTTTTTCATATAAAGGATTTTGTTTTAAATCGAGTCTTGGTGAATCAATATGAGCACCTAAAACTCTTAAGCCTTCAACAATTTTATGTTTACCAATAACATAAGCACAAACATTTTTATTTCTGTTAATAAAATAAATTTTGTCTCCAGACTTAATCTCCATTCCCTCTTTAAATTCT
>CAYNBG010000017.1:0-4302 GCA_964395495.1 uncultured Staphylococcaceae bacterium | reverse complement strand
TTTTTTGTACATGTGCATATATATATATATATGCCCTCTTTAAATTCTTTAAAACCATGCTCATTTAAAAGCTTAATGCTTTCTTTTGTAACAAGTCTTTCAGATTTACCATAATTAATAAAATCCATATAATTTGATGCTAATTCATTTACTTCTTTTAACTTAGCATCATCATACTTTTTCCATGCGTTTTCTTTAAACATATTTAAAACCTCCAACACTATATTTTAATATAGATATAAAAAAATAAAACAAAAATGATTTAATTTTTACTTAAAGAATTATTTAATAAAGTAATGCAAATATAATTACTATGATCTACGTAATAGCAATCAGTTCCTTCTGGCACATCTTTTTCATCTTCTCTTTTTGCATAAAATTTACCATCTTTTTCGACAAAATAATGTTTATCATTTCTTTTATAAAGAGTTGCCATTTTGATTCCATCAATTTTATTAGAATAAGGAAAATTAACACTAACAATACAATCTTGTGATATTAACTTATTTTTAACAATATACTCATAAACCTCTAAACAGTATTCTTCAACAAATCTAAAATCATCTGGGGCAGAAAAAGCAATAGAAGGAATTCTATATTTACTTGCATCTATGCATGCACCAATTGTACCAGAATATAAAGTATCATAAGTAATATTAGATCCAGCATTACATCCTGAAATTACTAAATCAATTTCAATATTAAAATATTTCTTTAAATAAAAAACACCAAAACTAACACAATCGGCAGGTGTACCATTTACCGCATAAACAAATTCATCAATCTTTTTGAATGTTATCCCACTAAAAAAAGTTGATGCACTCCCCTTTCCACTCATCGCTTCTATTGGAGCAAAAACATATATATTTCCCACTCCTTTTAATTGTTTCTTTAAAATTTGTAAACCTTTAGAAGTATATCCATCATCATTAGTTAATAAAATATTTATTTTCTTTTCCATGATTAATAACCTTTGCCCCTAATATCATTAACACTTCTAACAAGAGCTTGTAAAATAACAAATATTTCTAAACGACCAAAGAACATACCAAACATCATAATCCACAAAACAATTGCACTACTTGCAGGTCCAGCAATTCCTACGCCTAATCCAACACCAGCTAACGCACTAGAAAATTCAAACATTGAATCACCTAATGGATAGCCACAACAAGTTAAAAAGAATGAGCCTAATATAAATATCAGTAAATAAATTAAAATAAATCCCATAACATTAATAGACTCATTTCTATCAATTTCAATATAATTTCCATTTCTAGTATAAAAATGAGTTCTAACTAATTTTCTATTTTTCATCCTATCAACTAAGCTATACCACATAGATTTAAAAGCAACAACGATTCTATATATTTTAATACCACCCGCAGTAGAACCGCTACATCCACCAACTAACATAAATAATATTAAAATAGTATAGAAATTAAATGGTAATGTATGTGAAGCGTATGTTCCTAAATTCACATTTGAAAAACCAGTTGTTGTCATAGCGCTAATTACTTGAAATCCTGATATTCTTAAGCAATCCCAAAAGTTACCCGTATCAAAATTATCAATAGTTCCACAATTATTTAATAACATTAAAGCACCAACTAATATTCCAATTATTAAAGCGAAGAACATAAACTTAACTTCACTATCAAAAATAACATTTTTAAACTTACCTTTAATTAATGATAAATGAATCATAAAGCTAGTAGATCCCAAAATCATTAATATACAAATAATAACTTCTGCCCAAAAATTATTAAACGTAGCAATGCTATCTTTTGTAGTAGCAAATCCACCAGTAGAAACGCTAGCAATAGCGGTATTCACTGCATGGAATGGTTCAATTCCACAAATTATAAGCAAGAAAGTACCCACTAAAATAAAAACAAAATAAAATATAAAAATCAATCTTGCAGTTTTAGCTAATGTAGGTAAAAGCCTGTCCGTATGTCCTTCTGCATTAAAGATTCTTAATCCAAATTTAT
The DNA here is from genome assembly GCA_964395495.1 of uncultured Staphylococcaceae bacterium. GTDB lineage: Bacteria > Bacillota_I > Bacilli_A > RFN20 > CAG-826 > Onthovivens. Next base: position 2,308 of record CAYNBG010000017.1, on the reverse strand, counting down.
CTGAAATTGCACAACTAACAATTAATACTAAACCAACACCACCAACAAAAAGCATAATACTTCTAAAAAATAAGAAGATATTAGGGGTGTTTTCAATATTTAAAATCGAAAATCCTGCAGTAGCAAATCCACTTGTCGCTTCAAATAAACATTGTGAAAAAGTATTTTCGCCCTTTAATAAAAAAGGAAAACTAGAAATAAAAATAGCTAAAAGCCATAAAAATACAACAAATATAGCATCCTGATGTTTTTCAAGATTAATTTTAGGACAATCTCTAAAAATCAAAAACAAAACAAAACCTATCACCATAGTCATGATTGCAGGAATTAAAAAGCAATGTATATATATGATTTCTTGAGGATAAAAAAATAACACCAAACAAGGTAATAATAAAATTGCTCCTATAAATATCATAAAAAGTGATAAATAATAGGCTATTAATTTATAACCATTTTTAACACTGTTCATATTCTATTCAGCCTTTTTTGAAATCAATTCAATAATTCTTTTTTGGTCTTCCTTAGTTGATACAAGTAATACCTTATCATTAGCACATAATTTTGTACTACCATTAGGAATAATAACATGAGGATATCTATATACACAACTAACAGAAACATAATTAGGTAATTTAATTTCCATTAAAGTTTTATCAGCGACTAAAAAATCTTTTTGAATAGTAACTTCAGTAATACAGATTTTATCATCTTCTAAAGATAAAGTTTTAATTAAGTCTTCAACACTACTTTGATTTTTAATAGATTCAGCTAGTAAATAAGTTGATGAAACTACAGAATCAATGCCTAATCTTTTAAATAACTCAACATTTTTAGGGTTAATAACAGTAGCTATACATTTTCTAACATTAAAAATCTTCTTAGCCATTTTACAAGATACATAGCTTGTAACATCATTTTCACTTAAAGAAATAAATAAATCTGCATTATCAATTTGAGCAGATCTTAAATCAAATTCTTTTGTTGAACTTCCACAAAAAATATCAACTTTATTTCTTCTGCTTAAATATTTACAAAATTCTTTGTCTTCATTTATAACGATGAGTTGATTATTCTTAGATTTATATTGATTAATTAAATAATCTGCTTCATGTCTTCCGTCTGCAATAACAATTTTCATAATCTTCTACCTATCCGTTATACATACTATAAAATTTTTCAACACTCAATAAGAATGGGCAAATTGGTTTAATCCTTGTCTCTTCAAGTAATTTCATTTTATTAGAATCATTTAAACGAACAAAAATTTTAGGTACATCGTAAATTTGAAGGCAAACATCAGCTAAAAATAGATTAGTTTTATCGTCTTCAGTTGTAATAATTACCATATCAGCTTTATCAATATCATTAGACTCTAAAAAAGATAAATCCGTCGCATCACCAATTGATGTGAAACCTTGAAAATCTTCAAGCTTTGCTAAAGATTCTGTGTCTTTATCTAAAACAGTAACGTTTCTGCCTTCATTTTGAAGAGAAATTGCAATCCATGCTCCTAATCTTCCTGCACCAATAACTATGCATTTATTTCTTAAGAAACTAACTTTTTCTTTTTTCTTTAATGTATTTTTCATATAAGATATTTTAACACAAATAAACAATAAATTAAGCATAAAAATTTTATTATAAATTTATAAATTTATATTTCTTTGATTTAAACATAGATTTTTGATATATTTTTATCATGAAAATTATTATTATTAGACACGGAGATCCTGATTATCCTAACAACACTTTAACTCCAACTGGTTTTAAAGAAGTTGATGCTTTAGGTGAATATTATAAAAATTATAATTTTAAAGAGATCTATTGTTCATATTTAAATAGAGCTAAATTTACTTGTGATGGTTTACTTAAATATAATTCAACATTTAAAAAAAATAATATTCATGTTGAAGAATGGTTACAAGAATTCAATTACCCTATTGATGAACCTGTCGACCACGTTTTAAAAAATAGTTGGGACTTTTATCCAGAATACTTTACAAAAAATAAGAATCTTTATAATAATGATACTTATTTAGATGACTATTTATTTCATGATTCTATATGCAAAGAAAAATATAAAATGGTTATTAAAAATCTTGACAATATATTAAAAGAAGAGGGATATACTAGAGAATTTGGTTATTATAGAGTTAATAAAATAAATAAAGATACAATATGTTTCGTTTGCCATTTAGGTATGATGAATGTTTTATTATCTCATTTATTAAATATTCCTTATGTCGTTTTGTGCCAAACATTCTTTTGTCCACCAACTGGTGTTACAACATTAATTAGCGAAGAAAGA
>CAYNBG010000016.1:0-10670 GCA_964395495.1 uncultured Staphylococcaceae bacterium | reverse complement strand
TATATGAAGAAATATTCGATGTATTTTTATATCTAATATTATTTATATACCCGCTACTAGAAGCTCCAAGTGCTAAATATTCTTCATCATGCCAATAAGTTAAATTATGTTTACTTTCTTTGCCTTTTAAAGAAAAGTTACTGACTTCATATCTATTATATTTATATTTAGATAATGTTTTAACTATTAAATCATATTGGTTTCTTAAATGATCTTGATTCTCTTCTTTATATCCATCTAAATATAATTTGCTACCACTTTCAATCATCAAAGAATATAAAGAAATATGATTTACATTTAATTTTAAAAAATTATTTAAATCATATTCAATGTCTTTTAATGTTTCGTTAGGTAGACCATATATAAAATCTACATTTATGTTATCAATATATTTTTTAACTAATTCAATAAGTTTAAAATAATTGATATTATAATCTCTATTAATTAATTTTAAATGGTTGTTGTTAAATGTTTGAATACCAATAGATATTCTATTAATACCATATTTTTTAAATAATTTTAATTTAGTTTCATCAATTGATTCAGGATTAGCTTCTATTGTAAATTCATATTTTTTTCTTAATAATGGCTTTAAAGAAGATAATAAAAGTTCTAATTCTTCATTAGATAATATTGAAGGAGTTCCTCCTCCAATATATATTGTTTTAAATTTATTAAATTTCTTTTTTATAGTAGAAATATCTTCAACCAATTTATCTATATATTTACCACTTATTTTAGGAAAATAAAGCACTTTCAAAAAATCGCAATAAGAGCAAATCTTATTACAAAAGGGTATATGAATATAAAGACTATTTACTGTCTTTTTCATCTTCTTGTTGTTTTTTTGCGTTTTCGTTAAATTCTTTTATAGTTTCAGGATCTTTAACATCTTCAAGATACATATTTAATGTTTCCTCTGCAGCTTGTTTTTCATCTGGTTTCTTTTCTTTTGGTTTACTCTTTTTAAGCAAGAAATAAATTAAAAAACTTATTCCTCCAATTGCAGCAAATCCTAATACTACGATTAAGAATATTAAACCACCATTCATATCACTAGCATAAAACATAATGTAATTCTCCTTTAACTAATTCTTTCTAACAGGTGTATAGATAAATTTATTACGTAACATCTCTTTTCTATAATATCCTAAAGATACTAAATTATCCATACTTGTTCTTGCGGTTTCGTATGCACAACCAACTTCTTTTTTAAATTGAGAGATTGTATAGCACATTCCAAGCGTACAATGTCTTGCATAAAAATATGCTTGAGACCTACTTAAATTAGGATTCATCTCTAAAAGATGAGTTTCTAGACGCTTTGCATCTTCTTCGCTAAGTCCGCTAGGAATATTTCTAATTGCAATATCTTGAGTATAATTAATTGTTTCTTCTTTTTGATTTTCTAAAGGTGAAATATAACTTGCTTGAGGTTTAGTTTCTTCAAAATCATCATGTTTTACTTCTTCATTTACTGCGCTTTGAGAAACTGGTTCATTAATTACCTCATCTTTAATAGGATAAGTCTTTTTAATTTCTTCTTTAGCATAAAATTCACTTTCAATTACTTTCTTTTGAGCAATTGCAATGTTATTTAATGCTTCATCGATTAATTTATCACATACAGTCATTAAATAAGAAATAAAATAAGTTAAATCAAATGATTTTTGAGATTCTAAGAACCATTTTTCAAATTCATCTTTTTGATTCAATAAAACTTCAAAATTAATTAAAGAAGCAACATCTTCTAAATCATTATTAGCTAATACTTTCTTAAATAAAAGTATAGATATTTCTTCACTATATATCTCAAATGGTTTGATATAGTAAATATAATACAAAGTAGCAGCAGCTTTAATAAATAAACTAACAGGTGAATTTTTGATAAATTCAAAAAGATTTTCCATCTCTCTATCAATAATATTTGTAGGAATACCAATATACAATCTATTCATAGCAACTTTTGATAATTGGTTATCTACTTCACTAGTTCTATAAAATTCAGTTAATTCTTCACTACCAATTAAATTGGAATAGTAAGTACCTAAACAAATATCATCGATATCTTTTAAATAATTAGTATCTATTTCATGTAAACAGTTTAAGTATCTAGAAAGAATTAAAGCTTGAGGAGGTAATACTGATAAATTATTATTAACCATCCCATTTAAAAATGAATCATCTACGTCAATATTATATTTTTTAGATATTTCTTTTAAAATATTAGCTTGTTGAATTGATCTATATAACCCATCAGCTTTAGTTGATTTTAACTTATTGTAATTTAAAACCAATTTATTCATTTTTCTTTCAATATTATTGATTCTACTACTAATTGTAGGTGTTAATGATACACTAAATTTAGCTCCAGTAATATGTTTTAAATTTAATACACAACTAAAATTAGAACGATATGAAACAATATCATTCCAAATATTATCTACTAATGGAGTTCTCATGTAATCAATAACTTGTTTTTTAGTAGCGTATATCTCATTACTAAATTTGATTACGTATTCACTTGTTGCCATAATAAAATTCCTCTTAGAAATATTATAAATAATATTTTAAAATATTAAAAGTTTTAATTACTAAAAAACTACTAATATATAACTTTTATATAAAAAAATAGTTGTTTTGCACAACTATTTTAATTTTGATCATATTCAATAGAGAGTAAAGACATAAATGCTTCTTGAGGAACTTCTACACTTCCAATGCTTTTCATTCTCTTTTTACCTTCTTTTTGTTTTTCAAGAAGTTTCTTTTTACGTGTTATATCTCCTCCATAGCACTTTGCTAAAACATCTTTTCTAACAGATTTAATATCTGCTCTAGCAATAATTTTACCATTAATTGCAGCTTGAACAGGTATTTCAAATTGTTGTCTAGGAATTACTTCTTTTAATTTAGAAACTAATTTTAAACCTCTATTATATGCAAATGGTTTATAAACAATACTACTTAAAGCATCGATTACATCACCATTTAATAAAATATCCATCTTTGCTAAATTAGACACTCTATATTCTAAAAACTCATAATCTAAAGAAGCATAACCTTTTGTATAACTTTTAAGTTTATCAAAGAAATTATAGATTATCTCACTTAATGGGATATCATAAATTAAATTGCTTCTTGTATCATCAAAATATTCTAAATCTACATAACTTCCTCTTTTTTCTTGACATAACTTCATGATAGGACCTACATATTCTTTAGGAGTCATAATATGAGCTTTAACATAAGGTTCTTCAATAGATTTAATTTTAGTTAAATCAGGCATATCACCAGGATTAGATAAATCAATACTTGTTCCGTCTGTTAAATTAACTTTATAAACAACACTAGGAGCAGTTAATATTAAGTCTAAATCATATTCTTTTTCAAGTCTTTCTTGAATAACATCCATATGTAATAGACCTAAAAAACCACATCTAAATCCAAATCCAAGCGCCTTTGATGTTTCAGTTTCATATTTAAGTGAAGAATCATTTAAACTTAATTTGGCTAAAGCATCTTTTAAATCATTATATTTTCTTGAATCTGTTGGATATACACCTGAATAAACCATCGGATTGATCTTTTTATATCCTGGAAGAGGTTCATTAGCAGGATTATCAACTAAAGTTATAGTATCACCAACATGAACATCATGAATATCTTTAATTTGAGCACATAAATAACCAACTTCTCCGCAATATAAAGCTTGTGTTGTTATATCTTTAGGAGTTCTAATACCAAGTTCAGTAACTTCATAATCTTTATTAGCTCTCATTAAATGAATCTTATCTCCAACTTTAATAGAACCATCTTTAACTCTAATTAAAACAACTACACCTCTATAAGAATCATAAAAACTATCAAATATTAATGCTTTTAAAGGATTTGAATTACTTCCGCTAGGTGCTTTAATTTGAGTTACAATTGCTTCTAAAATCGATTTAATATTTTCTCCTGTTTTAGCACTAACAGGAATTGCATTATCTCCACTAATTCCTATCTTTTCTTCTACTTCTTTTTTACAATAATCTACCATTGCACTTTGAAGATCTATCTTATTAATAACAGGGATAATATCTAAATCATTGTCTATTGCTAAATATGTATTTGCTAATGTTTGAGCTTGTACACCTTGAGTAGCATCAATAACTAGTAAAGCCCCTTCACAAGCAGCTAAAGATCTACTAACTTCATAAGTAAAATCTACATGCCCAGGAGTATCAATTAAATTAAATATATAGTTTTCTCCATCTTCTGCTAAATATTCAACAGTAACAGCATTTAATTTAATTGTAATTCCTCTTTCTCTTTCAAGAGGCATACTATCTAACATTTGTTCTTTTAATTCTCTTTTTTCTACTGCATGAGTGTATTCTAAAATACGATCAGCTAATGTTGATTTTCCATGGTCAATATGCGCAATAATGCTAAAATTTCTAATCTTTTGTTGGTCGTATTTCATAAGTAAAATTATATTAAAAATTAATATTTTTTAAAATATATATATTTATAATATTAAGAAATATTAATTATCTATTTTAAAATAAAGTTTTCAATTCTATTTATAACAATATATCCATCTCTATTATAAACATCTTCTCTATTATAAGTAATAGGAGTTTTATCAGGTTTAAGGACTAATCCACCAGCTTCTTCAACAATACATTGAAAAGCACATGTGTCCCATTCTTTTGTTCCATCATTAAGTCTTAATGTAATTTCTCCATATCCATTAGCGATATAACAAGGTTTTATACTACTTCCTAATGGTAAAACATGTTTAATTCTATCACTATGTGAAGCGATTAATGATTTTTCTTCATCTGTAAAATGAAATACTGATGTATAACAAGTTAAATCAGTTAATTTATCATTAACATGGATTTTTGTTGATTCACCATCTTTAAAAACATATGCTCCATTTCCTTCACTAGCGTAATACAATAAATCTTTAGCAGGAATAACAACTACACCAACAACTACTTTATGTTTATATGCTAAACCAATATTAATAGTAAATTCATCATCTTTAGCAACAAAATCTTTAGTACCATCAACTGGATCTACAATCCAAACATAATCATTAGAAAGTCTATCTTTATTATCAACGCTCTCTTCTGTTAAAAAAGCATAATCTTTAAATCTATTACCTAAATATTCTCTTATTATTTTATCAGCAGCTTTATCAGCATCAGTAACTGGAGAATTATCACTTTTAATCTCTACATCAAAACCATTATGATAATAATCTAAAACTACCTTTTTTGCTTTAAGACCTGCTTCAATAGCAGCATATAATTCCTTTTCGTATTTCATATAATTCTTTTAAAAAAACTCAATAAAATAATATTGAGTTTTCTTATCCTTTCGTTTAATAGAATAAACAATAAGAAAGTGAGTTAATTGAATATTTAAATATATTTTTAACTACTTTCTTCATAATTTTAAACCTTTAAAAATTAATCTTCTTTGTTTGATTCAAAATCATCATTAACACCGCTAACGTCATCATCATCACTTTCATCACCATTAGCAGCTTTTTCTTCTTCAAGATCTTCAGTTTCTTGGTTGCTTTCATAGCTTTCATCAAGATCTGAATAGACATCATTCATATCGATATGAACTTTATCGTATGTTTGATTTTCTCTTAAATCCCATTCATTGTTACCAACTGTAACAAATCTTCCATCTAAAGATAAATTTGTATAGAATTTTGAAATTCTATTTAATTTTTCTTCATCACTAAATTCAAGTTTTGTAGCAACTTCTTCAAATAATTCTTTAAAAGAATATTGTTTATTTCCTTCTTTTAAAACTGAATAAGCTACATCAACCATAGATTCATTTTTATAATTTTCCATAAAATCTCCTTTATTTGCGTTTAATATTATATATTAAATACTTTCTTAATTCTATAACCATTATAATCTTTTAAGAACTTCTTCTTTTCCAAGAACTTCAATTATATGGTACATTTCAATGCCATGATTTTTACCTGTTATTTTAAGTCTTATTGGCATATATAAATCTTTACCTTTAATTCCTAATTCATTTTGAATTTCTTTAAATAAAGCTTTAACAGTTACATCATTTATTTCGTTTAATGAAGTTAATTTATTTTTAAATGCATTAATAGCAATAGTTGATGTTTCTTTTGCTAATATTTCTTTTTCTTCGTCATTAAATTCAAATTTAGGATTAATCAATTCATCAAGTTCAGTATACGCATCAGATAATTTAACGATTTCATTTTTATAAATTAAACTAATTGTTTTTAATTCTTCATTGCTAAATTCTTTTTTAAAATTAACTTTTTTAATAAATGGTAATACTTTTTCAAAATATTCATCATCGGATAAATGTTTGATGTAGTATGAGTTCATATATTCTAAACGTTTATTATCAAACATACTTGGAGATGAAGAAAGTCTAGATGGATCAAATGCTTTAATAGCTTCTTCTTTTGTAAAGATTTCTTTATTTTCTTCACTAGTCCATCCAAGCAAGAATAAGAAATTAAATATAGCTTCAGGAAGATATCCAAGTTCTCTATATTGAGACATAAATTGAAGAATATTATGATCTCTTTTGCTTAATTTTTTACCATTTGGATTAACAATGATTGTCATATGGCCAAATTGAGGAGCTTCCCAGCCAAAATATTTATAAATTTGAAGTTGTTTAGGAGTATTAGATAAATGTTCTTCTCCTCTTAAAACATGAGTAATTTCCATAATGTGATCATCAACGACAACTGCAAAGTTATATGTAGGAATTCCATTACTCTTCATAATAACAAAATCACCGATATCATCACTAGAAAAGCTAACTTCACCTCTAACTAAATCATTGAACTTAAAAGTTACTCCACTTTCTATTTTAAGTCTAATAGTAGGTTTTCTTCCTTCTTTTTTATATTTTTCAATTTCTTCACTAGTTAAATGTAAACAATGTCTATCATATTTAAAAGATTTAACACCATTAGAAAGTTGATTTTCTTTCATTTCAGCGAGTTCATCTTCGCTACAATAGCAATAATATGCATAGCCTTTTTCTACGAGTTCTTCAGCATATTTTCTATATAATTCTAACTTTTCTGTTTGTCTATATGGAGCGTATTTAGGATTCATCTTGTAAGGTGATTCATCTGCGATAATTCCTAGCCAAGTTAAGTCTTCAATTTGACTTTTTTCTGCTCCAGGAATATTTCTTTCTAAGTCAGTATCTTCAATTCTAACTACAAAATCTCCATTATATTTTTTAGCAAATAAATAATTAAATAATGCACTACGAGCTCCACCAATATGTAAATATCCAGTTGGTGAAGGAGCATATCTTACTCTTACTTTTTTATCCATCTATTTTTCCTCCAATAAACAAATTGCATAACATTCTATTGCTTCTTTTTTACCAACACTACCAAACCCTTCATTTGTTCCGGCTTTAATTGATATTTGGTTTAAAGAAATATTTAAATGTTTAGCAATATTTTCTTTAATAAGTTTTTTATAATTCTTTAATTTAGGTTCTTCTAAACTAATGAATGTATCAATATTAGAAATTTTATATTTGTCTTTAACAAAGTTATTATAAACTTCATCAAGCATATCTATAGAACTTCTATTTTTATTTTTTAAATCGTTATCTGGAAATATTTCTCCAATATCTTTTTCTCCGATTGCTCCTAGCATTGAATCAATAATAGCATGAACTAAACAATCTCCATCACTATAAGAATATGCACCAATTTTAGAAGGAATATTAATACCTCCAATAATTAAAGGTACATCAATTTTTAAAGCATGAATGTCTTTTCCAAATCCGATTCTATTCATATCTATACATTAAATCTAAAGAAGAATATATCTCCATCTTGAGCTACATATTCTTTTCCTTCAATTCTTATCTTACCAGCATTTTTTAAATTAGCTTCAGATTTATATTCCATAATATCATCATAAGAATATACTTCAGCTCTAATAAATCCTTTTTTAAAATCAGTATGAATAATACCAGCACAATCTGGAGCTAACATACCATTTTTAAATGTCCAAGCTCTAACTTCATCTTCTCCAACTGTAAAGAATGTAGAAAGATTTAATAATTTATAACTTGCTTTAACAAGACTATCTAATCCGCTTTCTTTAGCTCCGATAGATGATAAAAATTCAGCTTTTTCTTCTTTTGAATAATTAACTAATTCAGCTTCAATTTCACAACAAATAGGAATACATTGACTATTTTCTTTAGCTGCGTATTCTTTTACTTTTAAATAATTTTCACAATTATCAATATCTGCTAAATCACTATCAGAAACATTAGCAACATAAATAATTGGTTTAAGTGTTAAAAATGAAAAACCTGATAAAATACGTTTTTCTTCATCAGTTAATTTTAAACTTCTTAAAGCTTTTTCGTTATTTAAACATTCCTTAGCTTTAAGTAAACATTCAAGTTCAACTTTAGCATCTTTATCTTTTGATAATTTAGCCTTAGCTTCAATTTTACCAATTCTATTATTGACTGTATCAAGATCAGCCATAACAAGTTCAAGATTAATAATTTCAATATCTCTAATTGGATCAACACTATTTTCAACGTGAATAATATCACTATTTAAAAAACATCTAACAACTTCAATAATAGCATCTGTTTCTCTAATATGAGATAAGAATTGATTGCCTAAACCTTCACCTTTACTAGCACCTTTTACAAGTCCAGCAATATCAAAAAATTCAAACGATGTATAAATTGTCTTTTTAGGATTAAATATTTTAACTAAATCATCAACACGAGTATCGTTAACTAATACACTTCCAACATTAGGACTAATTGTAGCAAAAGGATAATTTGCAGCTTCTGCATGACTTGAAGTTATAGCATTAAAAAGCGTAGATTTTCCAACATTAGGTAAACCAACAATACCTGCTTTTAAACCCATAAACAAATCTCCTCCTTAAAAATTCTTTAATATTATATATAATATTAGCAATCTTTTCATTAAATAAAATTGAATTTGTTTATTAATTTTCAGTATATAGTTCTTTAATTTGATCTTTAATCTCTTTTAAACAAAGTAAAAGTAATGGATTAAGCACTCCACATTGTCCATCTAAAATCATAGCAAGAGCTTCTTCATGAGGAACTGCTTTTTTATAACATCTATCGCTAACTAATGCATCATAAACATCTGCAACTGAAGTTACTTGAGCACAAATTGGTATCTCTTCACCTTTAAGTCCATCAGGATATCCTTTTCCATCATATCTTTCATGATGCCATCTACAAATATCATGTGTATAGTTAACTAAAGGATCATTTTTAATATTTAATTCATCAATAATATGAGCACCAATTGTAGTATGAGTCTTTATGACTTCAAACTCTTCTTTTGTTAATTTTCCTGGTTTGTTTAATAAATTTTCATCAATTCCAATTTTCCCAATGTCATGTAACGCTGAAGCTAACTTAATATTTTCAATATCTTCTTTTGTTAACTTGTATTGATTAGTCATTTTTAACAAATGCTTTAATAGCATTTCAGTTATTTCACTTACATGTTTAACATGTGGGCCATTTTCATGAGATCTAAATTCAACGATATGACTTAACATATTAATCATGTTTTTCCCAGATTTATCTTTTTCTTCCAATTCTTTAATTAAAATTCCAGTCATCTTTTTTTGTCTATCATAAAGCTTAATTAAAGTGGAAATTCTTCTATTAACAATATCTTTATCAAAAGGTGCCAAAATATAATCAACAGCACCCATTGAATAGTCTTCATTTAATAATTTAACATCATCTTTTTTAACAATAACAACAAAAGGAATATCATCAATAAAATGATTGTTTCTTAAATATTCTAATGCTTCATATTCATCATTTTTATTAGATTCTTTATTAAATAAAATTAAAGAAATACCTGTTGAATATTGACTTATTGAATCAATACATTCTTCACCGTTTTTAGCTTCGATTAAATTATAATTATCTTCTAAAATTTCTTTTAATTTTATAGCGTTTTCTCTATCATTTTCACAAATTAATATGTTTTTCTTAGCTTTTTCTATATTCTTATTGTTATTATTAGTAACAATAGTATTTTTAATAGTTTTAGCTTTATGAACTGCAATTTTAGCATTTTCTAAAGCTTCACTAATTGTTTTATTATCGCATAATACTCCACCAATACTTACAGAGATCTTATCACCTCTATAATTTAGTAAAGCATTTTCGTTAATCTTCATTTTAATTCTTGACAAAACTACATCAAAATCTTTTGCTTCCATAGAATCAAAAATAATAATAAATTGGTCACCTTCGTATCTAATAATTATATCTTTCTTTCTTAAATATCTTTTTACAGTAGAAACAACATTTATTAAAATAGCATCTGCATCATTATGACCATATAAATCGTTATACATTTTAAAATCATCAATATCTAAAAGAGCAATTCTTCCATACATTACATGATTTTTATATTTTTCTTCATAAAATCTTCTATTATAAGCTCCAGTTAAACTGTCTTTATACATTTTTGAATATAAACCAGTATCATCCGATTCACTGCCTCCTAAAACAGCAGTAATCTTCATATCATCAATAAAAGTTGAATCTATAATTTGAACTAATTCTAAAACACATGGCTTCTCGTCAAC
>CAYNBG010000015.1:0-11103 GCA_964395495.1 uncultured Staphylococcaceae bacterium | reverse complement strand
ATCGATTCATTATGAAATGAGATTATTCCCTTTCTTTTGTGTTATCTTAATGGAAATAAGAGATTTAATCGTAGATGGCCTTCGTTTTATGGCTGCAAAAAAGAATATTGTAATTGCTGCTAATATATTTGGAAAAATGAAAACTGTTTTACAAATGGTTGCAATATTTGTTGTTTTATTAAACGGTTTTCCTTTTTCATATTTAGATTGTTCTTTTCCTGAATATTTAAAAATTAGTGATATTTTGTGTTATGCTGCTACAATTGTTAGTATTTTAAGTGGCGTAATTTATGTTAAAGACAATTTCTTAAAAGTATTTAAAGAAGATGGAAACAATAATTAAAGAATTAGTTGAAACATTAAAAGAATATAATTTAACCATTTCATCAATAGAATCTTTTACTGGTGGTTATTTTGCTAAACTTATTACTGATATAAGTGGATCAAGTAAAGTTTTTTATGGAAGTGTAGTAACTTATAAAACTGAAACAAAAAGCGAAATTGTTGGTGTAGATAAAAACATAATTAAAAAATATGGCGTTGTATCTCAAGAAGTTGCTAATGAAATGGCTATAAAAGGAAATAAATTATTTTCTACAGATATAACAATTTCTTTTACAGGTAATGCTGGACCTACAGTTTGTGAAGACAATAAAGCAGTTGGTGAATGTTATAGTGCGATTTATTTTAATAAAAAAATTTATGAATATCCTCTTAAATTTGGAAAATTAATGAGAAACGACATTAGAAGTGGAGCGTGTTACGAAATGGCTTCAATTTTAATAAATTTAATTAAAGAAAGTTATCATAAAAATTAATATAAAGAGACGTCTTGATTAATAGAGGTAATATTTTATGATAAAAAAAGAAGAAAAAAATTTATTAGAAGATACCTTAAACCAAGTTCAAAGAGAATTTGGAAAAGGTTCAATTATGCGTTTAGGCGACAAAGCAACTTGTGATGTAGATGCAATAAGTAGCGGCTCAATTTTATTAGATAGAGCTTTAGGAGTTGGTGGCTATCCAAAAGGAAGAATTATTGAAATTTATGGTCCTGAAAGTAGCGGCAAAACTACGCTTGCTTTAACTGCTGTAGCCGAAGTTCAAAAAGCTGGTGGAATGGCTGCTTTTATTGATGCAGAAAATAGTATCGACCCAGAATATGCTCAAGCACTAGGTGTTGATATTGATAATTTAATTTTAAGTCAACCAGATAGCGGTGAACAAGCTTTAGAAATTGTAGAGATGCTTGCTAAATCTGGAGCTTTTGATTTAATTGTTGTTGATAGTGTCGCCGCTTTAGTTCCTCAAGCTGAACTTGATGGGGTAATGAGTGATCAAACAATTGGCGCTCAAGCTAGACTTATGAGCAAAGGTTTAAGAAAAATTACTGGTTTATTAAACAGAAATGGTTGCTCGATCATCTTTATTAATCAATTAAGAGAAAAAGTTGGTGTAATATTTGGAAATAATGAGACTACAACTGGTGGAAGAGCATTGAAATTCTATTCTTCTGTAAGAGTTGATATTAGAAGAGCTGAAGCTATTAAAGATGGAGTTAATATTATTGGTAATGTCGCAAATATTAGGGTAGTTAAAAATAAAGTTGCTGCGCCTTTTAAAGGCTGTAAAGTTGATATTATTTACGGAAAAGGTATTTCAAAAGAAGGTGAATTATTAGATTTAGGTTTAGAATGTGGTTTTGTTAAAAAAAGTGGCAGTTGGTATGAAGTTTATAACGAAAGAATTGGTCAAGGTAGAGAAACTGCTAAACAATTTTTAGAGGAACATAAAGGTATTTTTGATAAACTTAAAAAAGATGTTATAGAAAAAAGCAAAAATGTTGTTGAAGTTAAAGAAGAAAAAATCCCTTCTTTAAATGATAATGAAGAATCCCAAGAAGAGTAATTAAGATAAATTTTGGATATTTTATATATTAATTTTTAAATACTAAAAAATGTAGTCAATTTAATCTTTATAATTAGGTCTATTTTAGTTATAATATAACTAGTATCTTTTTAATGATACTTGTTATAAATTTATTAAGCCTTATGGCTTTATATAAAGAATATATGTTTGTTTTTAGATAGATTCTACGTTTTTATTTCATAATAGGTATCTTTTAATTAGATTTTTTAGAAAGGATTTTTAAATATGGAATGGAATACGTATTGGTTTATAATCTGTATAGTAGCCTTAATTATTGGTTTAATCATTGGCTCTGTATTGATTATTTTTGTACCAAAATTTAAAGAAAAAAGTGCTTTAAGAAAGGCACAAAAAATTGTTGATGATGCTGAAATCAAAGCTGAACACATTAAAAAGAATGCTCAACTTGATGCAAAACAAGAAGCTGCTCAAATTAAACTTGATGCAGAAAAAGACGTTAAAGAAAGAAAGCAAGAAGTTATCGCTCAAGAAAATAAATTGCTTCAAAGAGAACAAAACTGTGATGCTCGTGATGCTCAACTTGTTAAAAAACAACAATCCTTAGATGATAAAGATAAATATCTTGATTCTCAAATTGAGGAAAATAAAAAGAAAGCACAAGTTCTTACTGATAAAACAAATGACATTATTAATGAACTTCAAAAAGTAGCAAAGATGACTGAAAAAGAAGCAAGAGAAGAAATTTTTGCTAAAGTAAAAGAAAAAGAAGAATTAAATATTGCTCGTTATTTAAAAGATGAAGAAGAAAAAGCTGAAAATGAAGCTGATAATAAAGCTAAGGATATTTTATCTTATGCAATTGCTCGTCATGCTCAAGAGATTACAACTGAAAGAACAGTAAATGTTATTTCTCTTCCTAGCGATGAAATGAAGGGTAGAATTATTGGTAGAGAAGGAAGAAATATTAAATCTTTAGAACAATTATTAGGAGTTGATATTTTAATTGATGATACACCAGAAGCAATTACTATTTCTTGCTTTAATCCAATTAGAAGAGAAATTGCAACAAGAGCTTTAAACATTCTTGTTAAAGATGGTCGTATTCAACCAGGAAGAATTGAAGAAGTTATTGCAAAATGCAAAAAAGAAGTTGATGAAGTTATTAGAAAAACTGGTGAACAAACTGTTGTTAAACTCGGAATCAGTAACATGAATAAAGAATTAATCAACTATATTGGAAGACTTAAATATAGAACAAGTTATGGTCAAAACCAACTTGAACATAGTATTGAAGCTGCTGAACTTTGTGGAGCGATGGCTGTTGAACTTGGCTTAGATCAACAACTTGCTAAACGCGCTGGTTTACTTCATGATATTGGTAAAGCTTGTGATTTTGAAGTTGAAGGTACACATACTGAAATTGGCGCTAGACTTGCTAAAAAATACGGTGAAAACGAAATTATTGTTAATGCTATTGAAGCTCACCATGGAGATGTTCCAACAAAATCAATTATTGCAAATTTAGTTATTGCAGCTGACACATTATCTGCTGCTAGACCTGGAGCAAGAAGTGAAACTATTGAAACATATATCAAACGTCTTGAACAACTAGAAGAAATTTGTAAGAGTTTTGATGGTGTTCAACAATCATATGCTATGCAATCAGGAAGAGAAGTCCGTGTTATGGTTATTCCTGAAAAAGTTAGTGATGTCGAAGCATTTAAAATGGCTAAGGATATTAAAGACAGAATAGAAAAAGAAATGAAGTATCCTGGTCAAATTAAAGTTAACGTTATTAGAGAATATAGAG
Source organism: uncultured Staphylococcaceae bacterium (assembly GCA_964395495.1). Lineage (GTDB taxonomy): Bacteria > Bacillota_I > Bacilli_A > RFN20 > CAG-826 > Onthovivens. The sequence continues at coordinate 7,403 of CAYNBG010000015.1, read as the reverse complement.
CAGTTGAGACTGCAAAATAACAATGAATATTTTATTTATTGGAGATGTTTGTGGTAAATTAGGAAGAAAGGTTCTTGAAAGGAACCTTTCTTCGCTTAAAAAAAAGTATGATATCGATTTTACCATTATTAATGGAGAAAACATTACTAATGGGAAGGGGATGAATAAAAAACATTATTTATTTTTAAAAGATATTGGTGCTGATTGTATAACTTTAGGAAATCATTATAACAATAAAGAGGAAATTTATGATTATATTGATGATTCATCTATTATTGTTAGGCCGATAAACATAAAGGATGAAACTCATGGTGTTGGAACCCAATTATTTGATATTAATGGAATTTCAATTAGAGTTAGCAATGTTTTAGGCCAGGCTTTTATGAATATGAAACAAGAAATTCTTGATCCTTATTTAGAAATTTTAAAAGTAATTGAAAATGATGAAAGCGATATTCATATAATTGATTTTCATGCTGAAGCTACTGGAGAAAAGAAAGCGTTTGCGTACGCTTTAAAAAATACAGTTACCGCAGTTATAGGCACTCATACGCATACTCAAACAAATGATGCTCAAATATTGTCAACTGACATTGCTTTTATTAGTGATGTTGGAATGTGTGGAAGTTATAACTCAGTTTTAGGAACAGAAATTGATAGTGTTGTAAATAGAATTATTAAACATGATGATAAAGCAAGATTTAAATTATTAGAAAAAGACGATATGATTTTAAATGGTTGTGTTATTAAAATTGATGATTTAAATTTTAAAGCGAAGGAAATATTTCCTATAAAAATTATTGAAAGGATGGACGAAGATGAGAAAGATTAATAAAATTGATTTCCCTTCATTAGAACAAGCAAGAAAAAGAAATAAAGATTCTTCAACTTTTTTATATTCTTATAAACCAAGCGAAGAATTAATAGATACTTATACTGGTAAAAAATTTTTTATTAGAACATATGGATGCCAAGCTAATGTTCGTGATGAAGAAATTATGTCTGGACTTTTGATAAGTTTAGGTATGGAAAGAACTGAAGTTAAAGAAGAAGCTAGTATTGCAATTTTAAATACATGTGCTGTTAGAGAAAATGCTGAAGATAAAGTATATGGTGAAATTGGTGAATTTAAAGCAGTAAAAAATAATAATAAAGATATGATTTTAGCAATTTGTGGATGTATGATTGAACAACAACACATTATTGATTTTGTAACAAAAACATATCCACAAGTCGATATTATGTTTGGTACACATAATCTTCAAGATTTGCTTAAAATTTTAGATATTTATATTAAAAATCCTAATGAAGTCTTAGTTGATGTATCTAGTAAAGTTGGTGATGTTTATGAAGAATTACCATCAAAAAGAAATAATGAATTTAAAGCATTTGTTAATATTTCATATGGTTGTAATAAATTTTGCACTTATTGTATCGTTCCTTATACAAGGGGAAAAGAACGTTCTAGATCAATGGAAGATATTTTAAAAGAATGTAAGAAATTAGTTGATGATGGTTATCAAGAAATTACACTTTTGGGTCAAAATGTTGATAGCTATGGAAATGATTTAAAAGACGGAACGACATTTGCTAAATTATTAGAGGAAGTAGCTAAATTAGGCATCCCTAGACTTAGATATTTAACAAGTTATCCAAGTGATTTTAAAGATGAGGTTATTGATGTTATCGCTAAGTATCCTAATATTATGAAGTATTTACATTTACCTATTCAATCTGGTAGCAATTCAATTTTAAAGGCAATGGGTAGAAGATATACAGTTGAAGAATATTTAGCATTAGTTAATAGAATTAAAACTAAAGTTCCTGAAATGGCTTTTTCAACAGATATTATTGTTGGTTTTCCTAATGAAACATACGAAGAATTTTTAGATACAGTTAAGATTTGCGATGTTGTTAAATATACAAGTGCATATACATTTATTTATTCTCCTAGAAAAGGAACACCTGCAGCTAGATTAGTAGATAATGTTACATATGATGAAAAGGTAAAAAGATTTAAAGAGTTAGTTAAGTCTTTAGAAGTTTCGTTTAATGAAAAAGCTCAAGAAATGGTAGGAAAAACATTACCTTGTTTAGTAGAAGGACCATCTAAGAAAAACGAAGATTTACTTTCAGCATATACAGAAAATATGAAAATTGTTCATTTTAAAGGTGATAAATCTTTAATAGGAAAAATTGTTAATATTAAGATTAAAGAGAATCATCTTTATTCATTAATTGGAGAACTTGTTGATGGAGAATAAACTCCTAGAAGATGTATCTTCATTAAAAGAAGAAGTTTATAATAATCCTATAGTTAAAAACTATATTTCTTTAAAAAACGCTATTAAAAATGATGTTATTTTAAATAAAATCGTTAATGAAATGAAGTTTTTAAAGAAATGTAAAATGAGTGATGAAGAAATTGAAAGATTTAATAAATTAAAAGAGGAATATGATAATTATCCTTTAATTGTTAATTTTAAAAATAGTAAAGAAGAAGTCAAAATTTATTTTGAAGAAATAAAAGTGGAGTTAGATTTAGAATGATTATTGCTATTGTTGGACCTACTGCCTCTCATAAATCAGATTTAGCTGATAAATTATCGGTTATTTTTGATTCTGATATAATTAATTTTGATGCCTTTCAAGTGTATAAAGAATTAAATGTTGGCAGTGCTAAACCTAGTAAAGAAGTTTTAAAAGATAAAAAGTATAAACTTTATGATTTTGTTTCAATTAATGAAGATTATGATGTTTCTAAATACCAAATAGATGGAAGAAATGCATTAAAAGAAAAAGGTAATCATATACTAGTTGGAGGGACTGGATTATATTTAAAAGCTTGTTTATTTGATTATAAGTTTTTAGAAGAAGATCCTATGCCTAATGATTTTTTGTGCGATTTAAATAATCAAAAACTATATGAAATGCTATATGAAATCGATAAAGATGATGCTTTAAAGATTGGAAACAATAATAGAAAAAGACTATTAAGAGCTTTATATATTTATAAAATTCATGGTAAAAATAAGTCTGAATTAAATAATAATGGTAAAGATAAATTATTATATGATAATGTAATATTTATTGGTTTAAATCCCTTAAGAGAAGAACTTTATAAAAATATTGATAATAGAGTTGACAAGATGTTTGAATTAGGTTTAAAAGATGAAGTAAATTATCTATTTGCTAATTTTGATAAAACGCGAAGAGGACTTCAAGCAATAGGTTATAAGGAATTTGATAATGATTTACCTATTGAAGAAATAAAAGAATTAATAAAGAAAAACACAAGAAATTATGCAAAAAGACAATTAACTTTCTTTAAACATCAATTTAATATAAATTATTGGTTTACAAGCGTTGATGAAGCAGTAAAATATATACAAGAACATATTGATGAGTTTAATAAATAATAAGGAGGTACTAATATGAATTTACAAAATATTCAAAAGATAGCAAAAAAAGCAGGAATTGATGAAAAATATTTAGAATTATATGGTAATTATAAAGCTAAAATTAGTGATGAAATTTTTGATAAGGTAAAAGATAATCAAGATGGTAAATTGATATTAGTAACTGCTATTACACCAACAAAAGCGGGTGAAGGAAAGACAACTATGTCTATATCTTTACTTGATGGCCTATCAAAGATTAAACAAAAAGCCTTATTATGTTTAAGAGAACCATCACTTGGTCCTGTGTTTGGAGTTAAAGGTGGAGCAACAGGTGGAGGAATGGTTAGAATTGAACCTAGTGATGATATAAATCTTCATTTTACTGGGGATATGCATGCTTTAACAAGTTCGATTAACTTAATTAGTGCTGTAATTGATAACCATATTTATCAAGGTAATGAATTAAATATTGATCCAAATCATATTGTTTGGAAACGTGCTTTAGATATGAATGATAGAGAACTTAGATCTATTCAAATTGGATTAGGAAGTAAGGTAAATGGTATCCAAAGAGAGGAACATTTTGAAATTACAGTTGCTAGTGAATTGATGGCAATTTTATGCATCGCTTCATCAAAAGAAGATTTTAAAAATAGAATTTCTAATATCATTGTTGCATATACATATGATAATAAACCTGTATATTTAAAAGATTTAAAAATCGTAAATGCTGTAATGAAATTAATGAAAGACGCTTTAAAGCCTAATATTGTTCAAACAATTGAAAACAACCCTGTTTTAGTACATGGTGGACCATTTGCAAATATTGCTCATGGTTGTTCATCGTTAATCGCAACAAAATTAGCTTTAAAATTATCTCCTATTGTTATAACTGAAGCTGGTTTTGCTGCTGATTTAGGTGCTGAAAAATTTTTAGATATAAAATGTAGAGTCGGTAATATTAAACCATCTTGTTCAGTTTTGGTTGCTACTATACGTGCTTTAAAAATGCATGGAGGTGTAGCATATGAAGATTTAAATAAAGAAAATTTAGTTGCTTTAAAGGATGGATTAAAAAATCTTGAACAACATTATCAAAATTTAAGAAAGTTTGATATTCCTGTTGTAGTAGCTATAAATCATTTTTCTTCAGATAGTGAAGATGAGATTAATTTATTATCAAATTGGTTGAAACAAATGGGAATTCCATATGCTTTTGCTGATGGATATTTAAATGGTGGTAATGGTTCTATTGATCTTGCTAATAAAGTAATGGAAGTTTTAGAAACTAAAAAAAGTAATTATCATCCAATTTATAAAGTCGATGATTCTATTGAAAATAAAATTGAAACTATTGCTAAAGAAATTTATAGAGCAAGTGGAGTAGAATATTCTCCATTAGCTAAACAACATATTGAAGATATTAAAAAATTAAAAAGAGATAATTTAGTTGTTTGTATGGCAAAAACACAATCAAGTTTTAGTGATGACCCTAAATTATTAAATGCTCCTAGAAACTGGACATTAAAAGTTAATGATGTTAAATTATCAAATGGTGCAGAATTCATTGTTGTAATGTGTGGTAACGTATTAACGATGCCAGGACTTCCTAAAGTTCCTGCAGCAGTTAAAATGGAAGAAGAATAAATAAAAAAGCATCTTTAATAGATGCTTTTAATTTACATTAAGTTTATTAGTTATTCATTAACATAACTAAATTGAATATAGAATTTATTAGGTGCATCTTCTGTAACTAAAACTTCAGCTTTTATTTTTTTGCTATTTATTTGTTTGTAAAAACAGAGATTATCTTCATCCATTTCCCATTCATAGTCTAATAATAAGAGATAGTAATCTAAAATTGTATCATCATCATAAGTCCCTGTTACATTGTAAATTAATTTCATAGTTGAAGATGGGTTATCGGTAATATTTCCTTCAATACTCCGTTCGCCTTCTTGATCCATATAAGCAGGAATAGGTAATATGGAAGTATCATTATTTAATAATACTTTTAAAATATTATAATCACTAGCTTTAGCAAATAAACTTTCTTTCCAAGAAGTTTTTTCTTTAATGTTTTCTTCATTAAAAGCTATAGTAGTGCTTCCACAATTTGTTATTGTAATATAAGTTATGCTATCATTATGTTTATTAGTGATTATGTATTGATTAGGTACGCCTTCATAAACATATAATTGCATAGATAATTCATCGATGACATCAGCATTTACTTCAAATCCAACAATTGAATCCATAGTATCAGTAATTCCATTTTTAACTACATATTCATACTTATTTTCATCATAAGTAAAAATATCACCAGATATATCTAAGCTTGGAATAATATTATCAAATAATTTTTTATCCATTGCATTATTATATTGATAGCCAACATTACCATCTCCATCTTCAGTGGAAGTTACTGAATAACAACTACCATCTGTCTTTTTGATTGCGTTAATAGTTGTTTCTTCACCATCTTCATCTCCCAAAATGTAAGTGAATTTGTTTTGATCAAGTAATAAAGTAATATATGAAGTTTGTGTGCTGCCTTCGTAATTTTGAATATATAAAGTATAATTTTTATTTTTTACGTCATTATAGAATGAATCAAAATTTGTATCTTCTTTAGCTTCAAATGGTTTATAAGCTTCTTCAAAATTAATATTTCCTTTAGCTTCTATTGTTGCATCGATTGTGTAATCATATATTTTTGTAGAAGTTGTATATTCTAAACTTGCGTTAATCGCTTTAATTCCATCATTATTAAATTCTAAAACAAAAGAGTCTAAGTTAAGTCCAGGTTGACCATATAATTGTGTGGATATGGCTGTGCCAATTATATTATCTTTATATGTTTCCTTTAAAGAATAGGTATTTTCTTTCCCATTAACTTTATCAAACATAGTAGAAAATGTACTTGCAGAAAAATAATTAAAGAAATTTGAAAATCCATATTTTTCAAATTCAGCATAATTTAAATCGTTTCCATATTTAATTTTTGATAATTTAATTTTGTTATTAACGCCTAATCTACCATTAGCAACATAAGTTGTGCCGTCCTCTTCTAATTCGTAATATGTTTCAGAATTAGTCAATGTTTTGTTTGTAGCTGTATCTAATGTATCAGCATAACTATAAACAAACGATGAATAAGCTTTTCCGTTATGTTCGACTTTTTCTAAAAAATATTTTGTTTCGTTATTAATTGTTTCTGAAACTTTAGTTGTTAATATATAACCTTTTTTAAGTTCAGTAAAAAATGAATCTTTAATTGTAATGTCATTATTTTTTGAATCATCTGGATTTGGATCTATTGGATTAACAGCATTATTTCCACAAGAAACAAGCAATAAACTAGATAATGATAATAATAAAATGTTTTTAAATTTCATATTAAATCCTCCGGGAGAAAGTATAACGAAAATAGTATCTAATTAAAATATATAAATTAAAAATTAATAATTATTTAATAGTGTTTTTATAAATTTGTATTTAAAATCTTTTCTAAAATTGTTAAAGCTTTATCCGCTGCATCTTTAACGAATTTATTATATTCATCAGCTCCGCCTTTAACAGTATCACTAACAGCTTTAACAAAGAAACAAGGAACATGATTTTTGATACATGTTAAAAAGATTGCACTAGATTCCATTTCGCAAATTGAAGCACCATACATTTGTGAAATATTTTGTTTAATTGTAGGATCCCCAATAAATAAATTACTGCTTGAACATGTAACCTTTAAAATATTTGGAAACTCACTATATATTTTATTTTTAAATTCGTTTTTTACTTCCATAATAGGTTCTTTATAACCTAATTCAATATGAGCGTGTTCTTTACAATTATCAATTAATGATGTATCAAATCCATAATCTAAAATCTTATCTACGAAAACAACATCACTTAAATTTAATGATGGAAGAAGTGCTCCACAGGATCCAAAATTAAAAATAAAATCAACTTTATATTTTGTTATTAAATATTGTGTACAAC
>CAYNBG010000014.1:0-11488 GCA_964395495.1 uncultured Staphylococcaceae bacterium | reverse complement strand
AAGAAACACCGTATGCTAATAAAATAGTAGAATTTATCGTTCTTATAATTCTTAAACAAGTTTCAGTTGAATCAATATTTTTATTTAAACAATCAAATAAAGTCATATTATCATGACATTCACAATAATTGACACTTTGATTAACATTTTCAAATTTTTTATCAAAACAATAATTAACAACACTTCCTAAAAATGTATATTTAAACCCTTCTAAATAATCTAAATTTCCAGCTAAATATCCTTTTGTTCTAGAATTATTTGGTCCTTTAACAATATCTCTAAAAGAATCGTTAAAGAAGCCAATTCCAGGTACTTTAAAAGCATTTAAATAGCTTGTTCTTTCTTCAGGTTTAAGTGAATTAGCCATTTCCCAGCCTTCTCCATAAATCATGGCTTCAGGTTTAATAGCTTTAATTTTTTTATATAATTGCTTAGCTGTTTCAATATCCATTAATCCTAATAAGTCAAATCTATAACCATCTATGCCATATTCTTTAACCCAATAGACTAATGAATCAATAATCATTTTTCTAACCATTGGACGTTTAGTATCTAAGTCACATCCACAATATGAGTCATTAGAGATTCTTCCATTTTTTGTTTTTCTAAAATAATAGTTAGGAACTATCTTTTCAAAAACATTATTTTGATAATCATAAACATGATTAAAAACAACATCCATATTTACTCTAATTCCTTTTTTATGAAGTGAAGCAACCATTTGCTTTACTTCTTTAATACGAGAATAAGCATCATTTGGATCAGTTGAATAACTTCCTTCAGGTACAAAATATTGTTGAGGATCATAACCCCAGTTATATGATTCTAAAGGTTTCTCTTCATTAATCGTTTTAAAATCATACATAGGAAGAATTTGAACATGACTTACTCCTAACATGCTTAAGTAATCAAGTCCTGCTGGATGATTTTTCTTTGTTTTTCTATTTTCTTCAGTTAAGCCTAAATATTTACCTTTATTAACAATATTTGTATTGTTATTAATATCGATTGTAAAATCTCTTACATCAAGTTCATAAACTATAGCATCACTATTTTGTCTAAAATTAGGTAAATATTCATCATTTAAATCAATTTTTACTTTATCAAAATTAACAACTACACTATGTTTTCCATTAGCAGTAGAACCTTTTGCATAAGGATCAGTTGTAACAAAATTTAATCCACTATTAGTTACACTATAAAGATATTTTGCTCCATCATAATCACCATTTAATATATAAGAATATACACCTTTTTCTTCTCTATTCATCACATATGTTGAATAATTTGTTTCTCCAGGTTTTTTAACTAATAAAACTACCTTACTAGCTAAAGGAGCCCATAATTTAAAAGATGTTTTTTCTTTAGAATAAATTGCACCTAAATCATCACCATCATAACTAAACTTTTCATCAAAATCATCAAATTCAGTTGCACAATCTACATTTAAAGGAACAATACCAAAATCTTTAATTGAAATATAATAGTCATTACCAAGGCTTAAATCTACAGGGGATTTGCATTCATAAATAACAACACCATTTAAAAAAGAAGATTTTATAATATCAAGTTTAATAAATGTTTCTTTATTAACAACCAATAAAATAGGTTCATTTTCATTCTTTTCAAGTTCAGAAAAAACAAATACTTTAATTATATTTTTAGGAAATAATTTAGCACTAACAAACGAATTTAACATGTATCTCTCCTCACCTATTCAAATATATTTTAAATTTAATCTTTAATTGAGTAATTGATATCTGATTGTTCACCAGTTCCTGGGTTATCTTTAGGAAGTGAACTACTATATCTTTTTAAAACTTTACTGCCTTTAGAACTGTTTTCACCTCTATTATCTTCAACAATACCTTCGTTAATAAGTTGATCAAATAATTTACCAGCCTTATTAAAGCCTACACCAAATGTTCTTTGAATTTTAGAAATTGAACAATATTCCATACTACAAACATATTCTTTAATTTTAGAATATAATTCTTCATCATGGGCAGCTCTTCTTTCATCTTGATCCATTTCAATAATTTCATCTTTGCTATCATCTTCAACTTGCATAAAACGAGGATCATAATCTGTTGAATATCTGCTTCTAATAAAGTTTAAAACTTCTTTGATTTCATCTTTTTCAATCAAAGATGATTGAACACGAGCCATACCATTATGTTTAACTAGTAAAGGAGATTTAATAAGCATATCACCATTACCTAATAACTTTTCAGCACCATATGTATCAATAATATTTTGAGAATCAACACCATTACTACATAAAAGAGCAACTCTAGCTGAGAAGTTTGATTTAATAACACCATTAATAATATCAGATCTAGGAGCTTGTGTAGTTAAGATAATATGGATTCCAGCAGCTCTAGCTTTTTGAGCTAATCTTTGAACTGGTGCAGAAATATTTTTATTCTCTCCAACGATATCAGCGTATTCATCTATAACAACCAAGACATAAGGAATTTTAGGTTTATCATGTTGAGGAGCATATTCCTCGTTATATTCTTTAAGATCACTTAAGTCGCATTCACTTAGAATTGTATATCTTTCATCCATCATTTTAACAACTTTTGTCAAAGCGTTATAAGCTTCATTTGCTTCAGTAATAACAGGACATAAAAGATGTGGAATATTTCTATATTTTGGGAATTCAACTTGCTTAGGATCTATAATTAATAATTTAAAATATTCTGGTGAACTTCTCATAATCATACTCATTAAAACAGAGTGCATGAAAACAGATTTACCACTACCAGTTGTACCGCAAACTAATAAATGAGGTAATTTTTGGAAATTCAAATTAACATAATTTCCAGAAATATCTTTACCAAATGGTACAAACATTCCATTATATTTTTTACTATCAAGAGGAGGAAGATGAGTAAAAACATCTTTAAAATAAACTATTGTACTCTTAACATTTTGAATTTCGATTCCGCTAGTTGTTTTTCCAGGAACAATTGCAGAAAAACGTACTTTAATACCGCCAAGTTCTCTTGACAAATCTTCTAAATATTTTGCAAAACCGCTAACAGAATAATTTCCTTCAGGTTGTAAATCGTATTGAGTAACAGAAGGACCAATTGTAAAATCTATAACTTTAGCTTTAATTCCAAATTTAACACAAAAATTATTTATAACATCCATTCTTTGAATAGCGATATTTCTATTGCTTTCTTCGCTTGCAATATCTTTATTATCGCTAAGCAAATATGCAGGAGGGAATTGATAATTTTTATATTTTATACGAGGATCAACGACTTTTTCCTCATCTTTTTTATCAGTCTCTTTTTTTATTTCAGTTTCTTTTGCCTTGTTAGTAGCAGCATTATTTAAAGACTCACTAGCCATAAAAACATTTTCGTTTTTTGTTGGTTCATCATCTTTAATTTCTTCTTCATAAATTAAACCAGTTTGTTTTTGTGGCTTATTTTCTTCTAATGTTGGTAATGAAAATTCTTCTTCAGTAGGTTCACTCTTTTCTTTTAAAGTATCACCATCATCATAAATAGGTTCTTCATAAGTTGTTTCTTCTTTAACTATAGGTTCAGAACTTGCATTTAAAGACACATCATCATCAATGGTTTCTTCATTAAATATTTCTTGTTCTTTTTCTTCTTTACTAGGAGCTGCAATATTAAATTCTTCTTCTTGAAGCATCGAATCATCAAATTTAGCTTCACTTAAACCATTTGAGTTTGAAGAAGGAGAAACGTTATTATAAATAAATTGATTAGTATTGTTATTTATAGGAGTACTTTCTAAAACTTCATCTTCTTCAGTTTTTTGAGAATATAAATTTTCATCTCTTGATAAAGAAACTGTCTCATTACTATTGTCTTTAGTATCATCGCTAGCTTTATTAATATTTAGCTCATCATCGTTATTAGTATTTTCAATAGTTCTTTCTTCAACAACTTTTACTTCTTTATCATCGATTTCAATATCTTTTGCATTTTTATATTTTTGATTCTTTTCTTTTATTTTAAGTTCACCAATATAACCCTTTAAATATCTTGAAAATCTAATGACTAACTTAAGCAAAACAAATACAGTCCCTAATGTGATAAAGAATGCTCCAAAACAATAACTTCCAATATTACTCATTGTAGAGTTAATAATACAAGTTAATGTTAATCCAATAATACCAACATTCTTTCCATAATCAATTTGAGGAAATTTAGCAAAAGATTCTTTAAACGCATTTCCAAAATCGTTTATAGTTTCAACACCATTTCTTGTTAAATGAGAAACAGTGCTTCCATCAATTTGAACACCACTAAATGTTAAATAACTATTAGTATAACTATATGTTGAATTTGTAAAAATAATCATTACTCCAAGAGTAATTAAAATAAGACCAGCAATTAAAAAGCTCATTTTAAAACGAACTTTTTTACCAGCCATTAAACTAACACCAAAAAGAAAAATAATAGCGTAAACTACATAAGAAATTATTGTTCCTACAAAAAATGATAAGCAATATGTAAAAAATTGAGCAAAAGGTGTGTAATTAACTGCTCCCATTATTGCAAACAAAACAAGAAACAAGCCTTCAGCAATGCATAAATGATTTTTTGTAATAACATCTTTTAATTTTTTACGTTCTTTTTTCATAAAATCTCACTTCTTTTATTATATAAAAGAAGAGAGAAAATTTCTATAATAACCGATAAAAAGTTATAAAAAAAAATAGCGAACTTAAATTCGCTATTTACTTTTATTCTGTTACAACAATATTGCTTCTTACAACAGGATTTCTATTATTGCCTCTAAGCAATAATGATGAAATCTTTTTATTAATTGTTTCTTCGGTAGATTTTGGATCAAAATCCTTAGTTTCAATTAAAAATTTTTCAGTTTCATCTAAGAATATCTTCGTCATTTCTTTAAGCATAATATCAGCTTCTTTATCTTTTAAGAATAAGAAACCTCTCATTTGAATATCTTGCATAAAAGAAATTTTTCTATCTTTTTTACTAACTCCAATGGATAAAACAACAACACCATCTTCACTTAATCTACTTCTTTCGTTGATAATTTCGTTAACAACATCACCAACACCAATTCCATCAATCATAACATCACCAATTTTTACTTTATCTAAAACATTAAAATCAGGTGTACATTTTCCATCAACATAGTTAAATGATTGACCATTATCAAATAAGAAAATATTTGAATGAGATAAACCTAAATGCATATCAAATGCAAGTTTAGCATTAGCTAATAAGTTTACATAATAACCTTGAATAGGCATATAATATTTAGGCTTTAATAAACTAAGTAACATCTTTAAATCTTCTTCGAATGCATGCATTTTTTGAAGTTCTTTTCTTGTTACGTATTTAACATTACAACCAGTCTTATAAAGTTCATCAACTGTAGATGTTGCTATAACTTCATTTCTATCTGTTGCTGGACAAGCCATGATAAATGTATCGCTTTCTCTAATTCTAATTTGTTTATCTTCGTTTTCGTTATTTGCTAAAATAGATAACTTTTCATATAGTTTTTGACCTTCATCACTTATTAAAATGACAAGTTCTTGATCTTTAGTTCTTAACACATCTTCAAGTGGAACAATATTTTTTGGATTAAAGAAATCGCTTTTTGACATACTTCTTAAAGAATAAATCTTTTTAGAAACATCATCATATAAACAAATCTTTTTATTAAAATCTCTACAAATCTTAAATAATTCATTAAAGTGATATAAATTTTGACTGCTTAAAGCAACAAAAATTCTACCACTAGCTTCCTTAAAATATTTAGTTAATAAAGGTTGTAATCTATGCGATGGAGAACAATATCCTGGTTTAATCGAATTTAAAGAATCACTTAAAAGCAAAAGTGTTGGATTTTCAGCAATTTTACCTAATGTATTTAAATCAAGATTAAAATATTTTTCATTGCTATATTCAACAATAAAATCACCACAATAAACGATATTTCCACTATTAGTTCTTAATGAAAAACCAAATGTTGAAGGCATTGAACAACATGTTGAAAATAAGTCAAAGACATAATTTTTAATCTTAATTTGACCAGGAAGTTCAACAATTCTAAAATCATAATCGTTTTCTTGCATGTATTTATTAGAAAAATAAGTAAGTAACAATTTAGTTAATGGTGTGCAATAAATTGGTGCTTTAACTTGTTTATAAATATAAGGTAAACCACCAAAATTAACTTTTTTAGATTTAGTTAAAATAAAAGCTCTAACTCTATCCTTGTTTTCTACTAAATATGTATAATCTGCAATAATAAAATCAATGCCTGGAGCATTTTTATCAGGGTATTTAAATCCTGCATTTACAACAAAAATATCATCATTAACTTCAATGACGTATAAATCTTTTCCTTCTTCATCAAGGCCACCAAGAGCCATTACCTTTATTTTATCCATATTTTATTTCCTTATAAAAATATTAACAAATTTTTAACGATTTTAATAGATTATTTTCTAAATCATATAAAGAAAATTCTTCTTTAGATGAATCATAAATAATATAAGTCTTTTCTTTATTAACTTTTGGAAGTGTTGTACTACCAGGATTAATAAAATAATGATTATTATGCTTCTCTAATTTATAAACATGCGTATGTCCATAAATAAAAACATCTCCATCATTATAAGAAAAGTCTTCTTCCTCATATATATCACCATGAGTCAAATAAAAAACATGTTTTCCAATTTTTATCTTAGATTTATTTTTAAATCTAATACCTAAAACAAATTCATCAACTCTACTATCACAATTACCTCTAATTATGATAAGTTTATTTTTAATTTCACTCAACGATGAAAATACATCAATAGGATAATAATCTTTAGGAGGGATATTTCTAGCACCACTATAGCCAATATCTCCTAAAAGTATTATTTTTTTAAAATTATATTCTTTATCTAAAGAAACTAGCTTAGCGCTAGCTTCTTTTGATCCATGAATATCACTTGCAATTAAATATAACATTTAAAGAATTATTTTTTCATCCAACCAAATAAACCTTTTTTCTTCTTTGGTTCTTCAGCAGGTTTTTCTTCGACTTTAGTTTCTTTAACGACTGGTTCTTTTTTGACTTCAACAAACCCATCATCTTCTAATTCTTTTTTATTTGTTTTTTTTTTATAATCTTGTTTCTTTTCGAATTTCTTTCCATCGCCTTTATGATTATCATTTCTTTTTCCGCCATTATTTGGCTTTCTTTCTTGATAACCTTCTGGTTTTGTTTCGAATTCTTTATGAGAAACTTTTACTTTTCCTTTATCATCGATTTCAATTACTTTAACTTTAATTTCATCACCAACATGAAGTACATCATGTGCATCTTTAACAAAATCATAGTTATAGTTAGAAATATGTAATAAACCTTCTTTATTACCACATAATGTTACAAAAGCACCATAATTTTCAACTCTTGTAACTTTACCAGTAAATTCTTCTCCGATTTCAACTTCTTTAACAATACCTTCAATAATTGCTTTAGTTTTGTCTAAGATTTCTTGAGAAGTAAGGAATAAAACTACTTTACCATCATCATCGATATCAATCTTGACTTGATCGCATTTTTCAATGATATCATTAATAACTTTTCCACCGGTTCCAATAACATCTTTAATCTTATCTTTATCAATATAGAATGTTTCAAATTTAGGAGCATATTTAGATAATTCTTTTCTTGGTTCAGCAATTGCTTTTGACATAACTTCTCTAATTTCTGCTCTTGCTTTATGAGCTTGCATTAATGCATCATGAAGGATTTCACGAGTAACACCTTTGATTTTGATATCCATTTGTAAAGCTGTAACACCTTTTTCAGTACCAGCAACTTTAAAGTCCATATCACCAAAGTGATCTTCTAAGCCTTGAATATCTGTAAGAATTGTATATGGATGTTTTCCATCAAGTGGACCTGATGTAATTAATCCCATAGCAATACCACTTACCATTCTTCTAATTGGAACACCTGCAGCCATTAAAGCCATACATGAAGCACAAATTGAAGCTTGTGAACTACTACCATTACTTTCAACAACTTCAGCAACACATCTAATTGTATATGGGAATTCTTCTTCACTAGGTAAAACATAACTTAATGCTCTTTCGCCTAAAGCACCATGTCCAATTTCTCTTCTTCCTGGAGTACCTGTTTTTCCGATTTCACCAACTGAGAATGGTGGGAAATTATAATGGTGCATCCATCTTTTTGAATCTTCTGGAGATAAACTTTCTAAAATTTGTTCATCATCTTTAATTCCTAATGTACAAGTAGAAATAACTTGTGTTTGACCTCTTGTAAACATTGCAGAACCATGAACTCTTGGAAGTAAATCAACTTGAGCATCTAAAGGTCTAATTTCATCAATTTTTCTACCATCAGGTCTAATCTTTTCTTCAGTAATAAGTCTTCTAACTTCTTTAGCTACCATTCCTTCAAGAATATCATTAACCATTAACATAGTTAACTTATGATCTTTTTCATTAGCATATTCTCTACTATCGTAATCATCTAAAATTTCATCTTTTAATGCATCAATTGCATCTTGTCTTTCAAGTTTATCGAAGATTGAAATAGCTTTAACCATTTTTTCTCCAATTCTTCCATAGATATCTTTAACGATGTTTTCATCTGGAGCATATAAAGAAACTTCTCTTTTTGCCTTTCCAACTTCTTTAGTGATTTCAATTTGATATTCGCAAAGTTGTTTAATTGCTTCATGACCAAACATGATTGCATCAAGCATTTCATCTTCACTTAATTCATTAGCTCCTGCTTCAACCATGTTAATAGCTTCTTTTGTACCTGCAACAGCTAAATTTAAATCAGATTGTTTTCTCTCTTCGACTGATGGGTTAATAATTAATTTACCATTAACTCTACCAACATAAACACCAGCAATAGGACCATCAAATGGAATATCACTAACACAAAGCGATAAACTTGATCCAAACATTGCAGTCATTTCAGGGGTTGAATCTAAATCAACGCTCATTACAGTATTAATAATTTGAACTTCATTTCTAAAACCATCTGAGAACATAGGTCTAATAGGTCTATCGATTAAACGAGCAGTTAATGTTGCATGTTCACCAGGTCTACCTTCTCTTCTTAAAAATCCACCTGGAATTCTTCCAACTGCATATTGTTTTTCTTCATATGTAACGGTTAATGGGAAGAAATCACCTTCCTTTGGTTCATCACTACAGCAGACTGTAGATAATACTACTGTGTCGTTATATCTAACAAATACGGCACCATCGGCTTGTTTTGCTATTTCGCCGATTTCAACAATGAGTTTTTTTCCAAAAAACTCTTTTTCAAATACTTTTTTCATTTCTCTTTTCCTTTTTTCACTAGTTAAAATTATAATATTAAAAAACTAACATTTCCATACATATTAAATATTTTTAAAAATATTTATATAAAGAAAAAAGACCCGAAGGTCTTTTTATATTATTTCTTAGCTTTTCCTTGGTTAGCAACAGCATTCATAGCTGCAGCAATAGCAGCTTGATCGCCTAAATATTTCTTAGAAATAACGTTGAAATGTTCATCAAATTCATAAACAAGTGGGACACCTGTAGGAATATTAACATTAACAATTTCATCATCGCTAATATTTTCTAAATATTTAACTAAAGCTCTTAAACTATTACCATGTGCTGCAATAATAACTTTTTTACCACTAACAATTGCTGGTTTAATTTCAACTTCCCAATAAGGAAGAACACGAGCAACTGTATCTTTTAAGCATTCGGTTAAAGGTAAATCGCTGATTGATACACCTTCATATGCTTTTTGATTTGCTGGGTTTCTATCATCGCTACTTTCAAGTGCTGGAGGTTGAACATCATAACTTCTTCTCCAAACTTTTACTTGAGCATCACCATATTTTTCAGCTGTTTCAGCTTTATTTAAGCCTTGTAATGCGCCATAATGTCTTTCATTTAATCTCCAAGTTTTTGTAACTGGGATATATTCTTCGCCCATTTCACCTAAAATAAAGTTCAATGTATGAATAGCTCTTTTTAAATATGAAGTATAAGCGCAATCAAAGTGAAATCCTGCTTCTTTTAATAATCTTCCACCATTTTTTGCTTCTTCAACGCCTTTTTCAGATAATTCAACATCAGTCCAACCTGTAAATAAATTTAATTTATTCCATTCAGATTCACCATGTCTAACTAAAACTAATTGATATGTTTTTGCCATTTTTAAATCTCTCCTTTAAAACATAAATATTATAGAAAATTTAATTAAAAAATTAAACTACTTTATATTTGCTTTCATGTCTTTAATTTCTAAATTAGAACTATAAAATTCTTTTAAAACTAAATACATGTCATTTAAGTCAGCCTTTCCAATCATTTCATAATTTGAATGCATTGCAAGTTGAGCAATTCCAATATCAACACTATAAAAAGAAATTTGACTATTTGAAATATTACCTAATGTTGATCCACCTCTTACATCACTTCTATTATAAAAGTCTTGGACAGGTATTTTAGCTTTTTGAGCAATTAATTTAAATAATGAACTTGAAAAAGCATCGCTAGTATAAGCCATATTTGAATTATGTTTAACAACTACACCTTTATTTAATAATACTAAATTCTTATCGTCAGATTTTTCAACATAATTTGGATGTAAAGCATGTGCGTTATCTGCACTAATTAAGAATGATTTAGCAATAGCTTTTTTATGTTCATCACCATTAAAACCTAATGATTTCGCAATTCTTTTTAAATTTGAAGATAAAAAATCTGAATCTGCACCATTTATTGAATTACTACCAACTTCTTCATTATTAAAGACTACACAAACATCAATACCATTACTATTGTTACTGTCTAATAAACCTAAAATAGAGGAATACGCACAAGCTAAATCATCAAGTTTTGGTGATGTAATAAATTGATCATCATACCCTAAATATTGAGCTTTTTCTCTATTAAATAAATATAAATCATAAGAAAGTATTTCTTCACCATCTTTTTGTGTTTTTTCGAGCAATTTCATAAATAGATCGTCTTCGCTTATTCCTAAAATTGGCATTAAATCTTTTTGAGGATTATAAGCAAAACCATTATTAATTTCTCTATTAAAATGAATAGCTAAATTAGGAATAATAGCAATATTTTGATCAATATCTACTAATCTTGATTCAATAGAATTTTCTTTTTTATATACTACTCTACCAGAAATTCCTAAAGGTTTATCAAGCCAACAAGAATCTATCATTCCGCCATATTTTTCAACTTTTAAAACATTATTTTTTGGCATTATGCAGTGTATCTTATTATCGCTTGTCTCTGGCTTAACTTACAAGTAACCATTTGACTCACGTTCAAGGTAGCTGCATTGAACCATTAAAAATGGAAGGTTGGCCGGAAATAACTCTCTCGGAGAACTTAAAGTATTTATTGGATTTTATGATTATTTTTATAAAAATATGCTACAACAAACG
>CAYNBG010000013.1:0-11543 GCA_964395495.1 uncultured Staphylococcaceae bacterium | reverse complement strand
AGAAGATGCAGACCAAGTTATCCTTTTATATAGAGAAAAATATTATGAAGAACAAGGCATTAAATCAGGTAAAAATACAAATAAAAAAGAGGTTAGTGAAGAAGCACCATCAAATAAGGTTGAAGCTCCTGAAGATGGTCAAATTGTTCAATTAACTGTTGCTAAAAATAGAAACGGAGAACCTGGAATTACTCAACTTTTCTTCTTCCCAAAATATTCGCGTTTTGATGTGCCTTCTGATGATTCTTTAAAAACTTTTGCAGATATTCAAGCAAAAAAAGAATAGATATATGAAACTTATTAATGTTGGTAGTGGATCAAAAGGAAATTCTACTTTAATTTTAATTAATGATACTTTATTTTTGATTGATGCAGGTTTATGCAAGAAAACTCTTAATGAAGGATTAAAATTAATAAATAAGAAAATTAATGATATAAGTGCTATTTTTATTACTCATTCTCATATAGATCATATTAAATATATTAATCTTTTTGATTTTAATAAAATATATACAGTAAAAGATGTTTTAGAGCCTTCTATTAAACCTAATTTAATGGATTTTAATAGTTGCATTACAATTAATGGAGTTATGATAAAAGCTTTAAAAACAAGTCATGACGTTACTAATTCATGTGGCTTTTTATTTGAATATAATAAAGAATCTTTAGTTTATATAACCGATACAGGTTATTTGCCTTTTGATACATTAAAAGAAATTAAAAATAAAAATTATTATGTTATAGAATCTAACCATGATATTTTAAAATTATTAGAATGTAAAAGAACTAATAAATTAAAAGGAAGGATCTTATCTGCATATGGTCATTTAGCAAACGATTTAAGTGCTAAATATATGTTAGAATCTGTGGGAGATAATACAAAAGCTTTAATATTAGCTCATTTAAGTGAAGATTGTAATACACCAGATGATGCAATTAATACATATTATGATATTTTTGAACAATCTAAATATAAATTGGATGATGATATTAAATTGATTACTTTAAAGCAAAGAGAGATTACAGTATATGGTGAAGATTAATATATATTGTATTGGTAAGATTAAAGAGAAATACCTTACTGATGCTATAAATGAATATTTAAAAAGATTATCTAAATATGCTAAAGTAGAGATTATTGAGTTAGAAGATGAAAAGATTCAATTTCAAGAAACAAATAAAATAAAAGATTTAGAAAGTAATAAAATTTTAAAGAAACTTAAAGATAAAGATTATTTAACTATTCTTGATTTAAAAGGCGAAGAGCTTACTAGTGAAGAGTTTGCTGAATTCTTTTTAAAGTGCGAAGAAAAAGGTATAAGTTGTATTAATTTTGCTATTGGTGGATCTTTAGGTTTTAATGATGAAATTAAAAAAAGAGCTAATAAAAGCATATGTTTTTCAAAATTGACGTTTCCTCATCAGTTAATAAGAGTGTTTTTATTAGAACAAATATTTAGAAGTTTTAAAATAAATAGAAATGAAACTTATCATCATTAGAGGTATTATATGGAATTTATTGAATTTAACGATTTAAAAAAAGTTATAGATAAGGAATATAAAGATATTAATTGTTATGAATATGAAGGTGCTATATTTTATATTGAACCTAATTTTTATACTCAATTAGTTTATTTAAAAGAACATTTTAAAAATGAATATCAATCTATAATTGATAAAATAAAGGAAGTTGCTAAAAGAAATAAAAAAGTAATATTTACTGGTGATTTTGAAAATCCGGTAGTAAATAAGGGAGATTTTGTATATCGAGAAATTAATGATGTTTTAGCGGAACTTAAATTATATTTTGATAATAAAGGAAATCCTGATAGTGATTGGAAGGATTAAAAAAAGGAATCATTTGATTCCTTTTTATTTTTATTGTTGATAATTTGGTCTTAAATTCTTCATTGATAACCACATACATCTTATACCGAAACATAAGATATAAATAATCATTGCGAAGTTTGTAAATAAGAAACCAAAAATTAAACTTAATAATGCTGGAGTCATCATTAACCATGATGCAATTCCAAAGCCACTATACCATTTAATTTCGTTTTTAAGAGGATTACTCTTTCCTCTAGTCATAACCCAGAATAAGAATCCCATTAAAATTGTAATACCTGCATTTAATCCGCAAATTATACCAAAATTAATCCAGATATATTTAATTTTATTATTTAAATAAACATCGTTAGTTAAATCATAGAAATTTTGTAAATATAAACTAGTTGAATTAGCTTCATAACCATCTTTTGGAGTAGTAAGAATTTCTTTTAAAGTTTTGCCTTGTAATGAACTTCTTAATTTATAGAAATCACCAGTAATTGCTGAAGCGCCAGTTGTTTGTCCAATTTTATAAACTCTAGCTTCAAAATATGTAGGAGTAATGATAATATAACTTGATGAACGAACAGAATCTGTACCTTCAATAATTTTTCCTTCTGAATCGTGATTACCCATTCTAATTTGATTTACTGTTGTAGATAAATTAGCATCATCATTTTCCATATTTAAATAGAAAATTTCAAATATTAATAAATTCTTTTGATTAGTAGGTTCATAATTAATAGATAAACTATAAATTGGTTTACTATCATATGTATAACCTTCCATTGATGCTCTTCCATCTGTTCCAAATGTGATGTCTTTTCCATTATCATTAACAAATCCTGTTAAACCTAATGCAAATTGATCGTTTGTTGATTGACTAAAAACACTTGATCCTGATGTTTGTGATGTTTGTACAACTTGAGGGATGACTGAAATCATTAATGAAAATACAAATATTATAAGTGAAACATACCATTTTCTTTTCATTCCACATTCCATAGCAATGGAGTTGCTGAATAAACTTTTAATATAATACCAGATTTTTCCCCAAGGAAATTTTTTCTTATCTTTAACTATTTTTGCTTTTTTACTCATATATCTTCCTCGTTTCTAAATAAGTATAAACTAAAAATGAAGATTATACAAATATTCTATTTGTATTATATGTAAAAAAAGTATTATTATATATTCACTGGGGATGTCTTGGTTTCGACATCTAGTGATTAGCATAGAATGCAGTCGAGTTGCTTCGTTAAAAGCTAAAATAAAAATATCTGGCAACAGAAATTTAAACCTTGCTTTTGCTGCTTAGTTCAGCCTTGTAGCTTATATTGCTAGAAAGCACAGATCCTAAGGGTGCATTTTCTCACGTTTGGGTAATCTGTCATAAAGAGAAAATAAGTAATAACAACTGTTATAGTTATTAACGAAAATTAAATAACATAGCGGTGAAAAGTTTGAAGGAGTTGATAAACCGCGAAATTTAAATTCCTTATAAACTGTAGTATTCTATGTGGAACATTAAATGGACCGGAGTTCGATTCTCCGCATCTCCACCAAAACAAAGAGGAAACAATATGAAAAAAGCTATATTTTTAGGAATTGATGTGGGCGGAATGTCCTTGAAAGGTGCTGGAATTTTAGCAGATGGAAGTATTGTATATAAAGAAAGTATTTCTACAAATAATGAAACAGGGAACGATTTGTTTGTTAGAATTTTAAATGAATTAACTCATAATTTAGTAAATAAATTAAATGATGAATATGAAATTAAGGGATTGGGTATTGGTATTCCTGGAATTTGTAATGTTGAAAAATTGATTGTTGAATACGCACCTAATTTAAAATTAGAAAAAGTTGATATTAAAAAGGCTTTGTCGTGGTTTAATAAGTCTATATATATTAGCAATGATGCAAATGTTGCTTGCTTGGGCGAATCAATGTTTGGAGCTTCAAAAGAATATAAGAGTTCAATACTATTAACTCTAGGCACTGGTGTTGGTGGCGGAGTTATTATTAATGGAAAGTTATTTGAAGGCAATGAAGGAAAAGGGACCGAATTAGGTCACATGACGATAAAAACTGATGGTGTAGTTTGTGGTTGTGGTAGAAAAGGTTGTTTTGAAGCTTATGCCTCTGCTAGCGCTTTATTAAGGATTACAAAAAGAGTAATGAACGACTATAAAGATTCTTTAATGTGGAAAGTTTGTGATAATGATATTAACAAAGTTAATGGATTAACATCTTTTGAATGCGCAAAGAAAGGTGATAAAGCAGCTAATTTAGTTATTGATGAATATGTATCTAATTTAGGCGAAGGTATTTTAAATTATTGTAATATTTTTAGACCCGAAGCAATAATTTTGGGTGGTGGTATTTCAAATCAAGGTGATTATTTAATTAATAAATTAAAAAAATATTGTTCAGATCGCAATTATGGTTTTAAAAATTCACCAGTTGTTGAATTAAAATGTGCAGTTTTAAAAAATGATGCAGGTGTTATTGGTGCAGCTAGTTTAGTAATGGAAAGAGAAAATGGCTAAGATTGTAATTAAATATCTAACAAAACCTTCAAAAGAAGCGTTAGATCATATTAATAAGTTTAAAAATAAAATTGATGAAGAAGGCTTAAGAAATTTTTTAAGTAATTCAAATAATTTTTGTTTGATTATATATGCATATGGAAAACTTAGCTCTTTAGTATTTTTAGAAAATAATAAGGATTTACATACTTTAATTGTTAAGAATATTTATATGAATCAATATGAAGATTTTAAAGAAGTAATATCTTTTACTACAAATAAATTTAAAAATTATAAAATAGTTGTAGATTCAACCTATAATGATTCCAATTTTATTAATATCTTAAGAAAAAATGGAGGCGTAAAGAAAGATAACAATTTTGTTATCCAATTATAATATATGAATGTTGTTAAACTAAAACCAGCTATAAAAAACTATGTTTGGGGTGGTCATAAACTAAAAGAAGCGGGAAAACAATGTGATTTTGATAAAATTTCAGAATGTTGGGAGTTATCATTTCATAAAGATGGTCCAACGATTGTTGATTCAGGCATATATAAAAATAAAAATTTATGTGATGTCGTTACAAAAAGTGATTTAGGAAACAACTTATTAAATTTTGAGTTTTTTCCTTGCCTTATTAAGTTAATTGATAGTGGTGATAATCTTTCTGTCCAGGTACATCCTAGTGATGAATATGCTTTAAAAAACGAAAATTCTTACGGAAAAACAGAGATGTGGTACATTCTTGATGCTGAAGAAGGTGCAGGAATATATTTAGGTTTTAAAGAAGATGAAACAATTGATGATGTAAAAAACGCATTAGAAGATGGGACTATTTTAAATAAATTAAACTTTTTTCAAGTAAAAAAAGGCGAATCTTATTTTATTGAATCTGGCACCATACATGCGATTGGTAAAGGTGTTACTCTAATAGAAATACAACAAAATTCAAATTTAACATATAGATTGTATGATTATAATAGAGTTGGAAATGATGGTAAACCAAGGGAGTTACATATTGAAAAAGCTTTAAAAGTTGTTAATTTAAATAAATACATTAAGAAATGTTTCCCTGATAATATTATTGGAGAGTGTAAATATTTTTGTTCATCTAGAATTGATTTTGATGAAAATTATATATTAAAAGCAGACGATAAATCATTTATTTCTATTACTTTTATAGAAGGAAAAGGAATGGTAAATGATATGGTTTTTAATAAGTTTGACTCGTTTTTTATACCTGCAAATAAAGTTGCAAAAATAACTGGAAAAGGTTCTTTTATATTAACTAAAGTTAATTAATTTCTTTATAAATAAATTCATTATTTAATGAATAAAATGGTACAAGGTATGTGTCCTTATATTTTTTATTTAATTCGTTATATAAATTTTTAGTGTATTTTTTCTTTAGGTTTTTAAATCCGCCTTCTTTGTATTTAGTTAATAAAGTCTTTATAAATTCTTTAGTCATTGGATGCATTAAATAGGCTTTTTCTCTTTCAATAAAAAACTGTAATGGCAATTCTTTTTTAAAATTCTTTTTATTATAGGTAACACTTGCTGAAATCATGTCAATTACATATTCTAAAGAATATTTATATGGAATCTTTTTTAATATAACATCACCTCTATAAAAATCAATCCAATATTCATAGTGATGCTTGTTTCTATTTGTGTGGTGTATGCATGTTTCGGAATACATATTATTATTTTTTCTTTCGTTAAAAAGAGGGGACATAACACCTGAATAATACTTAACGCCATTATTAAATTCGGTTGGAGAAAATTTGGATAAATCGTGAACAAATCCCCTAAAAGGTATCCCAACTTTACATGAGAATTTAAAAACTAACCATCTATGTTTTGTTATTGTGTTTAAATGCTTAAAGAAATTTTTACTCATGTATATATTTTAATACATTTTATTAATAATAGTTAATTAATTACTAATATAAAATGATATAATAAATGTATGGATTTTGTAGGATTAGAAAAGCTATCTTTAGTTGATTATGATAATAAGTTATCATGCGTTTTGTTTATGCAAGGATGTAATTTTAGATGTCCTTTTTGTCATAATTCTCAGCTTGTTTTAAATGATAATGTTGTAATTCCATTTAGGGATATAATGGATTATTTAAAATTAAGAAAAAATGTTTTAGATGGTGTTGTTATAAGTGGTGGCGAACCTACTTTAATGCCTGATTTAATAGATAAAATTAAAGAAATTAAAGCTTTAGGGTATTTAGTTAAACTAGATACAAATGGAACAAACCCTGATGTCATTCAAAAATTAATTGATTTAAAGTTGGTTGATCATTTTGCTATGGATATAAAAAATTATATTGATGATTATGAACCAATAACAGGAGTTAAAAATATATATAAAGATAGAGTTTTAAAAACTATATCTATTTTAATTAATTCTGGTGTCTCATACGAGTTTAGAACAACTCTCGTGAAAGAATTTCATAACGAAAATAATATTAAAAAGATGGGTGAAATGTTAAAAGGAGCAAAAAAAATGTACTTACAGCACTTTGTTGATAACAAAGACTGTATAGTACATAATTTACATGATATTTCTATTCAAGAAGCCACTAATTATAAACAAATTTTAAGTAACTATATTGATTTTGTTGAATTAAGAGGCTACTAGATTTCTTTATATATTAAATCATTATAGTAAGAATTGATTTTCTTACTTTTTTTATTATTTTTTGAATAATATATAGAGGCTTCGTTTTCTAATAATTTAGCTTCTTGTAATTTAAATTTTTTGTTTCTTACCATAATAATCCTTTCTTATAAAGATTCAATGTATTGAGCTGCAAAATAAGCAGCAATACTAGCATCATTAAATGCTGTTACTAGTTGTCTAATTTTCTTTTTCCTGCAATCTCCGATAGCGTAAAGACCTTTTGTTTTTGTTTCCATATCTTCATTAACGAGAATGAAACCTTTTTCTAAATCAACAAAGTCTTTAAACTTTTCGTTGTCTGGGATTTGGCCAATTGCAATAAAACAACCAGTAACGTTAAATGTTTTTATTTCTTTTGTTTTTGTGTTTTCAAATTCCAAACTTTCTAATGAGTTTTCGCCATTAATTTTTTTAAGTGAAAGATTGTGTTCGATAATAATATTTTCTTTTTGTTTAACTCTTTCTACTAAGATATTATCACCAAAGAATTTATCAAATAATGTATTTAAATAAAGCTTATGACAATATGAACTTAATACTAAAGCATATTGTAAAGCAGTATTAGCATCACCAATAAGGCAAACATCTTGATCTTTATAAAATGCTCCATCACAAACAGCACAATAAGAAATTCCTTTACCGACTAAGTTTTCTTCGTTTGGTAATCCCATTGTTCTATGTTTGACCCCGCAAGCTATAATAACTGATTTGGCTTCATAAGTATTATATTCACATGTAACAGTAAATATATTATTTTCTTTATTTAATGATTTAACTTCATCAATTTCAAATTCAGCACCTAAATTAGTAACTTGGTCAAATAATTTATCTATAAAATCTGCTCCACTAATTGATACTGTTCCTGGAATATTTTCAACTTTAGGTGAAATAGCAATTTGTCCACCTAAAGACTCTTTTTCTAAAATTAATACTGTTTTCCCGCTTCTTTTTAAATTTAAAGCAGCAGTTAAACCGCTAGGACCTGCGCCTATAACGATTGCGTCATACATAATTAATGCTTTCCTTTTTCGATAAATGCTTTAATTAATGAAACATTATCATAAACTTCATATGTGTTTCCTTCGCTTGGAACTAAAAGTGTAGGAGCTTTTTTAACGCCATACTTGACAGATAATTCTTGGTTTTCATAAGCATCTATATTTTTATATGCAATGCCACTATCATTTAATAATTTTTTAGCTAATTTACAATTTGGACATGTAGGAGAAGTGAATAATAATAATTCTTTAACTTCATTATTTACTTTTTCTTCGTGTGAACAACAATCACAATGTTCTTCTTTTTTGGTGAGAATAGAATTACCTAAATTGTATTCTTTTCTATCAATGAATTCTTGTGCTTTACCATCGTTCCAGTTTTGAAGTGGTCTATAATAACCTGTAATACGTGAATATACTTCGGTTTTCTTTCCACATTTTGGACATTCATAGTGTTCGCCTTCAATATAACCATGATCTTTACATACTGAATATGTTGGACTCATTGTAAAGTAAGGTAGTTTATAGTTCTCAGCGATTTTTCTAACCAAATTCATGCATGATTTCCAATCAGGGAGTTTTTGCCCTAAGAAAGTATGAAAAACTGTTCCTGATGTGTAAAGTGTTTGAAATTTATCTTCAATATCAAGAGCTTTGAAGATGTCTTCAGTAAATCCTACAGGTAAATGGCTACTATTTGTATAGTATGGAGTTTCGCCATCTTTGTTTCCGGCTGTAATGATGTTTGGATATCTCTTTTTATCATGTTTAGCTAATCTATATGCTGTTGATTCTGCTGGTGTAGCTTCTAAGTTATAAAGATCTCCATATTTAACTTGGTAGTCACTTAATTTATTTCTCATGAAGTTTAAGACATCAACAGTAAATTGTTGAGCTTCTTCGTTTGTTAAATCTTTCTTTAACCATCTTGCATTTAAACAAGCTTCATTCATACCGACTAAACCAATTGTTGAGAAGTGGTTATTAAATGTTCCAAGATATCTTTTTGTATATGGATAAAGACCTGCATCAAGTAATTTTGTAATGAATTCACGTTTAATTTTTAATGAACGAGCAGCAGTGTCCATTAATTTTTCAAGTCTAACGTAGAAATCATTTACATCTGTTGCTAAATAAGCAATACGTGGCATATTGATTGTAACAACACCAATACTACCTGTTGATTCGCCTGATCCAAAGAATCCGCCTGATTTCTTTCTTAATTCTCTTAAGTCAAGTCTTAATCTGCAACACATACTACGAACATCACTTGGTTCCATGTCGCTATTAATATAGTTAGAGAAATATGGTGTTCCGTATTTTGCAGTCATCTCAAATAATAATCTATTGTTTTCTGTATCGCTCCAATCAAAATCTTTTGTAATTGAATATGTTGGAATAGGGTATTGGAATCCACGGCCGTTAGCATCTCCTTCAATCATGATTTCAATAAATGCTTTGTTAATCATTGCCATTTCTTTAACACAATCTTTATATTTGAAATTGCATTCTTTACCACCAACAATAGCATTTAATTCAGCCATATCATTTGGCACAACCCAGTCTAAAGTAATGTTTGTGAAAGGTGCTTGTGTTCCCCGTCTACTTGGAGTGTTAACACCAAAAATAAAGCTTTGTAAACATTGTTTAACTTGCTTATATGTTAAATTATCGACTTTAACAAATGGAGCTAAGTATGTATCAAAACTTGAGAAAGCTTGAGCGCCAGCCCATTCGTTTTGCATAATTCCTAAGAAATTAACCATTTGGTTACAAAGTGTTGATAAGTGAGCAGCAGGACTACTTGTAATTTTTCCTGTAACGCCACCTAAACCTTCAACTATTAATTGTTTTAAAGACCATCCAGCACAATATCCTGTTAACATACTTAAATCATGAATATGGAAATCTGCATTTCTATGGCAGTCTGCAATTTCTTTATCATAAACTTGGCTTAACCAATAGTTTGCTGTAATAGCGCCACTATTAGAAAGAATAAGACCACCAACAGAATAAGTAACTGTAGAGTTCTCTTTTACTCTCCAGTCATTGATTTGAAGGTAGTTATCAACTGTTTTAGCAAAGTCTAGTTCTGTAGTATGCATTTGTCTTATTGTTTCGTGTTGTTTTCTATATGTTATGTATGCTTTTGCAACTTCAACATATCCAACTTCTATTAAAGCAACTTCAACAGCGTCTTGAATTTGCTCAACTGTAACTGTGCCATTTTCTGTTTTTGTACTAAATTTAGCAGTAGATCTAATAGCAATTAAATTTACAATTTGATCATTTGTTTCAATATTTGTAGCTTCGAAAGCTTTTTTTATTGCGTTTTCAATTTTTGTGATGTCAAAATCGACAATTGTGTTATCTCTTTTTATAACTTTTATCATAATAACAACTCCTTGTTTTTGTTTTCACATATTTTAAGCATAAAAGGTCATGAAAAAAATATGAAAATTTTTGAAAATAAAAATAGTCGATTTTTATGGTGTTTTTTAATTACTAGTATGAGTGTATAAAATTTAAGAAACTTCGATTTAATCGATAAAAAATAAAATCTTTTTACACTGTCAAAAAGTATAGTTAAAATGTTAAAAATTTTCTTGATATTTGCTCTTTACAATTCTATAATACACTTAATAGGTGTGTAAAATGAAGAAAGATTTAAAAGGCATAAGAATTAAAAATGGATTTACTCAAAAAGAGATTGCTAATTTCTTTTGTATGCCTTATAGAACTTACCAAAATTATGAAGAAGGGACTACAGAAATCCCTGATTGGATTTATAAACTTTTCATATATAAATTAGAAAAAGAAAATATATATACTAAAGAGAAAGGAATATATAAAATTAAACAAATTAAAATATTAATAAAACCAATATGCAAAAAATATAAAATAAAAAAATGTTTGTTATTTGGAGAATATTCTTCAAAAACCGCTAATGAATTTAGTTATATTAAATTACTAGTTAGGTGTGATTATTCGTCTAATTTAGTAGAGTTTAAAAAGGAATTAGAAGAATCATTAAAGAAAAATATAGAAATATATAATGTTGATGAATTTGATAGAAAATCAGATTTCATACAACACATTATAAAAAAAGGTACAATGGTATATAGAAGTTATTAAAAGGATTATAAGTTATATAAATAGTTTGTTAAAATATGAATGAGGATACTTTATGTATAAAATTTTAAATTATAAAAAGAACATTGATTTTATTGAAATAGATAATGGTTTAAATCTTAGAATTTGTTTATCTAATTTTGGAGCAGGTGTTTATAGTATTTATTATGATAATAATCTAATGACTTTAACCTTAAAAGAAAAAGAAGATTATTTATTTAACCCATGTTATTTTGGAAAAACTTTAGGTGTAGTAGCAGGAAGATTACCTGTAGATGGTTATTTAAATAATGGTGAAGCGTATCACTTATTAGATACAGGGAATGGTTTAGATCTCCATGGAGGTGATT
>CAYNBG010000012.1:0-12391 GCA_964395495.1 uncultured Staphylococcaceae bacterium | reverse complement strand
AATTTAACATTATTAGAGATCAAGAACAATATAATCAAGTAACTGTATCTATTGAAAAAGATAAAATAAATGATTTATTTAAGAGTTTAAAAGGATTAGATGTTAAGTTTATTTCAGAAGTTAAATATACATTAGAAAAACATTTTAATTCTGTACTGGAAACAAAAAATAAGGAGGTTAAATAATATGAAAAGCAAAGATAACAAATTATTTTCAAAAGCATTATTTAAGCAATCTTGGAAAGCAAATGGTCTTATGTGGGGAATTATTACTGTAGCAGTTTGCTTTATGCTTGCTTGTGTTATGCTTATTTCAGGTGGATCTAATATTTCTCAAATCAAAGATAATGTAGAAACCACAATTGTAGAACAAGCTATTAATTCATCTATTAAAAAGAGCGAAGTTCAAGAATATTCTACTTCAGTAGATGGAGAAACATTATTTGATAATGAATTTACAAATAAATTTAATGAATTAAATACATTTGATACATATTCAAATCAATATGTAACTACATTAACTTCATTAATTACAGACTATTTAAGTCAAGATACAATTAAAGAAGAAATTACAAAAGAAGTAACTTCAAGAGTTACAACATACCTTCAATCAAGTGAAGGACAAGCTAAAGTTGTTGAATATATGTCAACATATTCATTAACTCAACAAGAAGCAATAGCAAAATTACAACAAGAAAAAGCAACTGAATATACTGCAATTGTCACAGCAGAATATATTGCTCAAGCTAAGCAAAATAAAACATTACAAACTCAAGCATTTGTTAGTGTATATGTTACTCCATCTTATACATATGCAATTAATAAAGTAATTGATAAATATACAACATCTTCAAGTGCAATTGTTACAATTAATCCTAATAATCAAGCAGATTCAATATATAAAAAATATAGTGAAGATATACCTGAAGAATATGTAAATCAATTAACAAGTTATATGATGAACGATGTAGTAGCTTGTTCAAAAGGAGCAACAACTACAACATTATCTACATATATAAATGATGAAGAAAGAACATCATTTAAAGAAGAAAGAGCAAGAAAAGCTACATCAATGTTAGTAGCAGGTAAAATGAATGAAGAAGAAACAATTAACGCTTTACTTGATACATTAAAAGATTATGGTGTCACTAAAGAAACATATGAGGCAATGGGATTTAGATATCAAAAAGTCTATAATACATCTTACGAAACAGCATTAGAATATCAAGATAAATTAACATATGAAATATCTTTAATTGACACAAGTTTATCTACTGAAGAATATAATGCTAAAGTAGAAGAAATCAAAAAGAATTTAAATACTAATGTAGCAGGTTCTTTACTTGATAAGTTACCAGAAGATGTTGCAAGTGGTATTGAAGAACTTGGTCAAATGGATATGTATGGATTAATTATTGGATCTATATTCTTCAAGATGGCAGGTTTATTATTACCTATTATCTATTTAATTATGGCATCTAATAACTTAATTGCTGGTCAAGTTGATAGTGGATCTATGGCTTATGTATTGTCTACATCTACAAAACGTAAACAAGTAACATTTACTCAAGGATTATTCTTAGCATCATCTCTTGCTTTAATGTTTGTAGCTACATCAATTACATCAGTTGTATGTTTAGCTATAGTAAATGTAAATACATCTGTAACATTTGGTAAAATATTACTAATCAACTTAGGTGCATTTGTTACATTATTTGCTATTAGTGGTATTAACTTCTTTACATCTTGTTACTTTGATAGAAGTAAAAGAGCAATGGCAATTGGTGGAGGTTTATCAATCTTCTTCCTTGTTGCAACAATGTTAGGTTTATTTGGTTCTCCAGTTATTCCTTCAGTTGTTAGAATTGATGCTTTAAATTACTTTCACTATGTATCTATTATTTCTTTATTTGATGTAGTCTCTATTCTTGATGGAGGATACACTTGGATTTGGAAATTAGCTATTCTTTTAGTAATAGGTTTAGCTGGTTACATATTAGGTAGTATTAAATTTAAAAAGAAAGACTTACCTTTATAAAATAAATAAAAACACCCATAGTATCCCTCAATATATTAACACCTATTTATATGGGTGTTTTTATTTTATGTGCATAATTTTTCTAAAAAAATATGCATATAGATATTGTTTATATGCATAAAAAATTGTAAAATATATGCAGAGAAAGGTGATATAGTATGAGAAAATTTGATTATAGTTTTTTAGAAAATGATAAAATCCCTGCTAATTTAGTTAATGTTTTAACTAGCATTTATACTATGAAAACATTAAATGATAATAGAAAAGAAGATTACCTTAAAGTATTTACTGAACTTGAAAAGATAGCGGTTGTTCAATCTATTAAAAGTAGTAATGCTATTGAAGGAATATTAACTACAGATCAAAGAATTTATGAAATTGTTAATAGGAGTAGTGCCCCATTAAATCATAATGAAGAAGAAATTGCTGGATATAGAGATGTACTAAGTTTAATACATAATAACTATATGAATTTAAGTCTAAACGAAGAAACTATATTATCATTTCATCAAATGTTATTAAAAACAGCTAAGCCTAATGTAGCAGGTAAATATAAACAAGAAGATAATGTTATATTAGAAGTTAACAAAGATGGTTCAAGAAAAGTAAGGTTTAGACCTACATTAGCAAAAGATACACCTTTAGCAATGGAACAATTAGTATTGGCTTATATCGAAGCAAGAGATAATCCTAATATCAATCAATTATTATTAATACCTTGTTTTATATTAGATTTTTTATGTATTCATCCTTTTAGTGATGGTAATGGTAGAATGTCTAGATTACTAACACTATTACTTTTATATAAAGCCGGTTTTGATGCAGGTAGATATATTTCTTTTGAAGAACAAATTAATAACACTAAAGGTTATTATTATGAATCTTTAAAGAAATCTTCGTTAAATTGGAATAACAATAAAAATGATTATTTCTATTTTGTTGAAAATTTTTTAATGACTTTATTTACATGCTATAAAGAATTGGATAAAAGATTTGCTACTATTAATAGTAAAAAAATCAATAAAACTACTAGAATTGAAGCTACAGTTTTAAATAGTATTTTACCAATATCTAAAAAAGAAATTAGTAATATTCTTCCTGATGTTTCAGTTACATCTATAGAAGTAGTATTAACTAAACTAATAAAAGAAGATAAAATTAAAAAAGTTGGTGTTGGAATTAACACTAGATATATAAAGAAATTTTAATATTATAAGGAGTTGTGTTAAAATAATTGTATGGAAATCATAGGAAAAAGAGTTATTTGGATTAAATATTTATTGTTGATATTAACATTATGTTTTATTGGTGTTGATATATGGTTATTTTGTAGTCTTTTTTTAGGTAATAAACCTGATACTTTATTATACGTTATGGCTTTTGTAGTTTTAGCTATTCTTCTTTTATTATTAACATTTACTATTTTAAGTTTTATTAAAAAGAAAAATGCTATATGTATTGATAATAATAAACTTATTATTAGAAACTATAAAGAATCAGTTATAGATTTTAAGAATATAAAAGACATTAAATATAGATCTAATTATGGTGGTGGAAGATTGTTTAATAATGAATATAATTCTGGTACTATTTTTATTGAATTAGATAATAAAGAAATCAAAGTTAATAATATAAAATCTGTTAAAAGTGTTTGTTCAGTTTTAAGAAACAAAATTTTAAATACAAAATAATGAATTCCATATACAAAAAAGTAAATTTACTGAATTAAATATTGTTAGTTATAACTAACCCATAAAAAAATGCAAAAAATCAGTAAAAAAGTACCATATTTTGTTGTAAATATGGGTTTTTTAATATAAAATAAAAATCGTAGTTAATTAAAATTTAATTAAAAATTTATAAAAAAACGGATCAAATATGGAAGAAAATAGTAAGGAAGAAATAGTTGCTCTCATCAAATATATGATTGATCATAATGATCATCATAATAAAGAATTAGAAGAACTTTCTAACTCTTTAAAAGACGTAAATAATGATGCCTATTTAAAAGTATTAAAAGCTATAGAATCCTATAAAGAAGGAAATGATTATTTAGGTTCTGCTTTAAAGGAATTAAAGAAGTAATATGTGTTTATCAACAGTATATAAAAATAATATAGATGAAAAGAATATTCTAATGAAGAATGTTATGTGCATAGAAAACAATAACTCTTCTTTAGTATTTACTGATTTAATGGAAAGAAAGTTAGAAGTTAAAGGTTATATTTTTAAAGCTAACTTAGTAGATGGATATGTAATTGTCCATGTGGATGAAAAATAGTTATGAGTAAGCCTGTTATATTAGCGTTTTGTGGTAAAGGTGGAGTAGGTAAAACTTCTATATCTGCATTATCAGTTAGATTACTTCATGAAAGATATCCATCTAAAAAGATATTAGCAATAGATGCAGATCCTGCAATAGGATTAGCGACAGCTTTAGGTGTTAATTCTTCTTCTACTGTAGATGATATAAGAAAGTTATTTATAGAACATGCTAGTAATGGAGATAATAAAGCAGCACTTGAAATATTATCTGAAGCTAAATATCAAATATATGATGCATTAGTAGAAATAGATAATATTTCATTCTTAGCAATAGGAAGACCTGAAGCTAGCGGATGTTATTGTAAAGTAAATGCTTATTTAAAAGAAGTTATTAGTTTATTAGCAAATAATTTCGATTATGTAGTTATAGATGGAGAAGCTGGTATTGAACAAGTTAATAGAAGAGTAATGGAAAAAGTAACTCATTTAGTCCTTGTATCAGATGCTAGCAAAAAAGGAATAGAAGTTACTAAAACTATTAAAAAAGTAGCTAAAGAATTAGTGATGTATGAAACTGATGGATTAATTCTTAATAGAGTAAATGATAGCGTAGATGTATCTAAATTAAATCTAGATTCACTAAATCTATTAAGTGTTATACCAGATGATAAAGAGATGATGTTATCAGATGTAGAAGGCAATTCAGTATTTAGTTTAAATAAAGATGCAAATATTGTTAAAAATACTAAGATTGCTTTAGAAAAGTTAAAAATATTATAAGGAGTACAAGATGAAAGATTTAAAACATTTGTATTATTTTGAAAAGTTATTAGATGATGCTAATAACGAATTAGTAAGAAAAGCTAAGGAAGATGGTTTAAAATGCGTAGGTAGTGTTTGCTATCAAGTTCCTGAAGTTCTTCTTAATTTAAAAGGATGCTTTTCTACACGTTTAAGAGCTCCTCGTACAGGTAGTATGGAAATGGGTACATATTACATGACTTCATTTTTATGCGAATATACTAGAGCATTACTTGAAAGAGCTATTGAAGGTGGTTATCAATTCTTAGATTGCTTATTAGCTCCTGATGGATGTACAATGATCAATCGTTGTGTTGAAAATATGGAATTATTAAAGACAATGCCTCAAGATAAATTCTTTTTTGAATATCTTGAAGTTCCTATGAAAGATGATGATAATGCTTTAAATTTATATGTTTCAGAATGTAAAAAGAAAGTATTAGGTGCTTTACATGAACACTTTGGAATAGATGTTAGTGATGAAGCTTTAAAAGAAGCAGTAAAAGAACATAATAAATTATGTAAATTAATTACAGAACTTGGTGAATTTAGAAAAGAAGACAATCCTAGAATTACAGGTTATGAATTCCATATTATCACAATGTGTACTTATGTTTGTCCTCATTACTTATTATTAGATAAACTTGAAGAAACATTAGAAGAAGTAAGAAATAGAGTTCCTGATGAAAAGAAAAAGTTTAGAGCTAAAGTTGTTGTTGTAGGTAGTGAAATTGATGATGTTGATATGATTAAACTTATTGAAGAATCTGGAGCAAGAGTTGTAGCAGATAGATTTTGTTTTGGATCCCTTCCAGGAAGACAAGAAATTGTTTTAAATGATAATGAAGATATATTAACTCAAATATGTGCTCAATATATGCATAATTGTATGTGTCCTAGACATATGAATTTAGATAAGTTTAGACGTAGAAAAGAATATGTTAATAACTTAGTTAAAGAATATCATGCAGATGGAGTTATCTATGAACAAATGAAATTCTGCGATCCTTGGGCTTATGAAAGAATGACTGGTACTCATATATTAAGAGATGAATATAATTACCCAGTATTATCGATTGATAGACCATATGCAGTTGGTAATTCAGGTCAAATTAGAACTAGAGTTCAAGCTTTTGTAGAAAGTATTGAAATTAAAAAGATTCAAGGAGGCAATAAATAATGGGAAGAAAAGTTGGTTCCGAAGCATTAGGAAAACTCTATAACGGAAAAAGAGTTAGAAGAAGAAGAGAATGGAGAGGTTTAATTGATACTTTATATGATTTTAATTGTTGGCTTAAAATCATGTGGATGTTAGTTAGATTTATCGTTAAACCAAATAATTTAAAAGGTTTCTTTAGATATAGATGGATGTGTAATTATCTTGCAGTCCCTATGATGATTGATAAACATACAACTGGTTTAAGAGCAGAAGCATTACGTATTGCTCATACTGAATATGATTTAGTTGCTAAAGATATTGCTCAATTATTAGGTAGAGTATTTAAAGCAGATAAAAGATGTGGTAATAAAGAAGATTTCTCTAAAAAGTGTGTTGTTTTAGATGAAAATGAAATGTTCCATGTTATGTGTGGCTTTCCTAACTTATATGCAGTTAGTTGGGAAACCGCTGCAATTTATGTCTCTGTTTTATTAAATGGAGGAGCTGTTACTCATTATCTTGACGTTCTTCAAGAAATGGGAATTCCTGGTGATGTTTGTCCAATGCCTGCTGCTGAAGCTGGTGCTGCAGTAGATGAAGATATGCCAATTTATGGAGCTTGTGCAGTTCAATGTAATACAACATGCGATGGTTCATTAATGGGCAATGGAATTATGTCTAAAAAATATGAAGAATTTGGAGTTCCTACTTTCCAAATTGCTGCTCCACTTAGACACACTGAACAAGGCGTTCAAGCTTATGCTGCTCAAGAAATTAGAAATGCAATTAAGTTTATAGAAGAAAAAACTGGTGAAAAGTGGGATTGGAATAACTACTTTGAATGTGCTAAACGTTTTAATGAAGAAAATAGATTACGTTATTCTTGGATGGAAATGTCAAGAACAGATAATCCTCAAGTATTCGGTGCTAATTTAGCTTTATATGCTGAAACAACATATATGGCTGTTGCAGGAAGAAGTGATGAATTCGTTAAAGCTGATAGAAAGATTAGTAAACTTGCTCAAAAAGCATATAAAAGAGGTGCTAAAGTTTGTAAAGAATCAAGACATAGAGCAATTATTTGGGGTGTTCAATCTCAATTCTATACTGATTTCTTACCTTGGCTTCAAAACTGCTGGGGTATTCTTCCATTAGTTGATATGTTATCTTTAGTTTATTTTGTTCAAATATCTGAGGATAATAAAGATCAAGCAATGTTTGATATTGCTAAACTTTATCAAGAGATGATTATGAGAAATAGAACTCATGGTGGATATGAAGTTTTACTTGATGATTTATGGAGATTCTGTGATTACTATAAAGCTGATATGGTTATTTTATGGGAACATATCTCTTGTAAAGCTTTAGATGGTATGCATGGTTTATTTGAAGAAAGAGCAAGAGAACATGGTATTAAATTAATTTGGGTTAATCACGACTTAATGGATCCTCGTGTTATATCTAAACAAAGCATTAGAGATGATGTTAATAGATATATGAGATCTGTTATGAAAGAAGAACCAGTTGACCCAAGTTTAGAAATTATAGATGATGCAAATTCATGGTAATATAAAGGAGAATTGAATATGAAATATTTTGGTGGTTGTGATTCAGGTAGTACTTACACAAAATGTGTAATTATTGATGAAAATGGAAAGATGGTAGCTAATGTTACTTTAAGAAGTAGAATTAATTCTGTTTTAAGCGCTCAAGATGCTTTAGATCAAGCTATTGCTCAAGTTAGCGATTTAAAATCTCCTAAAGATTTAGCTTATTTAGTTGGTACAGGTTATGGAAGAAATAAGGTTCCTTTTGCTGATGAAAATATTTCTGAAATCTCTTGCCATGCTATGGGAGTTCATGTTGTAGATCCTAGCGTTAAAGCTATTATTGATATTGGTGGACAAGATGTTAAAGGTATTGCTGTTGATAAAGATGGAACAGTTTTAAATTTTGCAATGAATGATAAATGTGCTGCAGGAACTGGTAGATTTTTTGAAGCTATGTCTAGAGCTTTTGAAATGGATTTAGATCAATTTTCTAATTTATCTTTAAAAGCTAAAAATATTATTCCAATTACTGCTCAATGTACAGTTTTTGCTGAATCTGAAGTTATCTCTTTAGTTGGAGAAGGAAAGCCAATGGATGAAATTGCTGCTGGTATTGAATTCTCAGTTGCTAAAAGATGTTTCGTTATGGCTAAAAAAGCTGGTGCAACAGATAGTATTACTTTAACTGGTGGATGTGCTAAAAATGCTGGTTTAAAAGATGCTATTGAAAAAGTATTACATTTAAAAGTAATCGATCTTCCTATTGATCCTCAATTAATGGGAGCTTTAGGTGCTGCAGAATTTGCAAGACAAAAAGGATTAGCTCAAGGAGATAAATAATATGGGTGGTCATGTTTTTACTATTTTTACATGGATTATTGGCGTTGCTTTAATTGTATTAAGTTGGACATTATTTCCTTATTTATCTTGGCATATAGCTGCTAGTATTGTTTGTACAGTTGTTGGCGCTTTAATTCTTGTATTTGCTTTATTATTTACAGTATATTTCTATAATTTAGATATGAAAATGACATCTAAATTAGAAAAACCTTTAAATAAACATTACGATAAAATTAAAAGAAATAGAAAAATTTAATTATGTTTATTTTTGATGATTTAATTAAAGAAGTAAATAATATCAATGATAAATATGATTCTAAAAAATTAGATGTAGATTTATCTATTAATTTTAAAGAAAATAATAATCAATTAATTTTTAATAATGAAAAAGCATATGAATTAGGTGCTAATTCATTAAAAGGTATATCTTTAGATTTAGTAACAGATTCTTTATTTAATGATGAAATAACATTATTAGGTGATGATTTAAAAGATATTACTAAAGATAAAAATTATGCTCGAATTGTTATAGGTAGTGTTGATAATTCTTTGATGGGTGAAGGAAATGTTTTATATAAAAATATAAGAAAATTTGATTATATAAAGTATCACTTTGCTTTAGATGGAGTTATGCTAAGAGAATCTACATTTAATAAAAAAGAAAGCTTATTAGTATCTAAAAATATATTAAAAGATAAAGATTTTAGTTTTTCTACTATTGGTAGTTATTTAATAAAAAAATATAAAGAATTACCATTTATTAAAAATGTTAAGGTTATATTTATTACATTAGATGATTATAAATATGATGAATTATCTAATTTATCTATTAAATGTGAAAATATTACTAAAGCATTAGATCACTTAATGAACAAAGTTAAAATGGATTGTCATTCTTGTTCATTACAAGTTATATGTAATGAAGTAGAAAAGAAAGTAAAAGAAGATTTTAAAAAAGAATAAAACTACCTATATGGTAGTTTTTATTTTATTTATATGTTTATAATTGTTAAAATATTAAATGTTATAAAGAGGTGATGTTATGTCTGAATGGGAAAGAATGTTAGAAGGAAAGATGTATAATGACTTTAGTGATGAATTATTTGTTAAAAGAGTGACAGCTAAAAAATTATTTAAAGAATATAATAAGACTAATGACAACGATGTTACCTTAAGAAATAAATTATTAAAAGATTTATTTGAAAATATTGGTGAAAGAGTTTGGATTGAACCAGATTTTAGATGTGAATTTGGTAAAAATATAACAATAGAAAATGATGTATATATTAATTTTGGTTGTATTATTTTAGATTGTAATAAAGTGGTTATAGGAGAACATACTCTTATTGGCCCTAATTGTGGATTATATGCTGCAAATCATGCAATAGATAAAGAAGAAAGAATAAATGGTGGTTGTATTGGTAAACCTATTCATATTGGAAAAAATGTTTGGTTAGGTGGAGATGTTAAAGTTTTAGGTGGAGTTACAATTGGAGATAATACTATTATTGGAACTGGTAGTATTGTAACTAAGGATATTCCTTCTAATTGCATAGCTGTAGGATCTCCTTGTAAGGTTTTAAGATATATTAGTGATTTAGACAGAACAGATTATTTAGAATATTTAAATAAATAGTTGTTTTATAAATTTAATTATGTAAAATATATATCAGCCATAAATTATGGGGAACACTTGCCTGTTGCTTAAGTGCCCATCTCTTGTAGAGGGCTATTTAGGTAGAAAGGCATTTTTTTATGAAAAAAATATTACATTATTTTACGATTTTTGAATGGTGCTTGTATTTATTTTCTGTAGCAACTATTCTTTTTTGTTTTTTCTTTTTTAAAAATACTGATTATGTTCAACTAGCTTGTTCTTTAATTGGTGTAACATCTTTAATGTTAGTATCTAAGGGTACTCCAATAGGACAAGTAACTACAATTATATTTTCAGTATTTTATGGTATAGTCTCTTATTTTATTGGTTATTATGGAGAAATGATAACATATTTAGGTATGACTACACCTATTGCTATAGCTGCATTAATTTCTTGGATTAGACATCCTTCTAAAGAAAGTAAAAATGAAGTAGAAATAAATGAATTAAGTTGGAAAGAATATCTATTATGTTTGGGTTTAGGACTTGTAGTAATGGGTGCTTTTTACTTTATTTTAAAAGCATTAAATACAAATAATTTAATTGTTTCTACAATATCTGTATTTACTAGTTTTATAGCAGCTTATTTAACAATGAGAAGAAGCAGATTTTATGCTATTGGATATGCTTTAAATGATATTGTTCTTATTACTTTATGGGTTATGGCTATGCAACAAAACTTTAATTATTTAGCTACAGTTATTACTTCATGTGCGTTTTTAGTTAATGATATTTATGGTTTTATTAATTGGAGTAGAACACTTAAAAAACAAAAACAAAATAAATTAAGTCAAGAAAGTAAAATATAGGCGATTTAATAGGGTTTTTGAAAAACTCCCCCTAAAAATGTGCAAAATGTTATAAAAACTCCCCCTAAAAATGTGATTTTATTTGCAAATAATGTTATTTTATATAATAATATTATTAGGTAAATGATATGTATAAAAGAAAGATTATTAAATTAATAGATGAGTGGAAAGAATCTTTAAAAATTAAAAAAAGAGCTTTAGTCATCAAAGGACTTCGACAGGTGGGCAAAACTACCATTGTTAGAGAATATTGCAAAAACCATTATAAAAATATTGTTTATATTAATTTTATGGACAACGAATCGATTAAAAATATTTTTAATGGTGATTTAATTGTTAATAACATAATAAGGGATTTATCTGCGGTTTATCCTGATGCAAATTTTATTCCTAATGAAACTGTTATTATTTTTGATGAATTACAAGAATGTAATAATGCACGAAGCAGCATTAAAGCTTTTATGGTTGATGGAAGATTTGATATTATTGCAACAGGATCTTTATTAGGATTAAGAGGTTATAATAAGAAAAAATCTAAAGGTATACCTACTGGTTTTGAATATATTTTAAATATGTATCCAATGGATTTTGAAGAGTATTTACTTGCTAAAGGATTGAATGAAGATTTATTAATGTATGTTAAAAATTGTTTTGAAAAAAAAGAAAAAGTTAGCGAAACTATCAATAAAGCTTTTATAGATTATTTTAAAGAATATCTTTGCGTTGGTGGTATGCCTGATGCTGTTAATACATTTTTATCTACAAACGATATGAATCAGGTTAGAAGAGTACAAAGAAATATTTTAGAGCAATACAAGGATGATTTTGGAAAGCATTTGGATGATGAAGAAAATGAATATGTAAATAAGATTGAATTGACTAAAATAATGGACGTTTTTAATTCGATTCCTTCGCAATTGGCGAAAGAAAATAAAAAATTTCAATATACTGTAATAAAGAAAAATGCTAGAGGAAGAGAATATTCTAATGCAATTACATGGCTTGAGGAATTCGGATTAATTAAATGTTGTTATAGATTAACTAATCTTGAATTGCCTTTAGAAGGCTATAAAGATGATTGTAATTTTAAAATTTATTTTGCTGATACTGGATTATTCGTATCAATGTTAGAACAAGGAACTGTAAGCAATATTTTAAGTGGAGATTTAAAAATTTATAAAGGTGCTGTATTTGAAAACATTATTGCAGATTCTTTTATTAAAAATGATAAATATTTATACTACTATAGCGAAACTAGAGGTTTAGAGATTGA
>CAYNBG010000011.1:0-13998 GCA_964395495.1 uncultured Staphylococcaceae bacterium | reverse complement strand
AATTCACCATGTTTTAAAGTTATTTTATATTGTCTTAAAC
Source organism: uncultured Staphylococcaceae bacterium (assembly GCA_964395495.1). Taxonomy (GTDB): domain Bacteria; phylum Bacillota_I; class Bacilli_A; order RFN20; family CAG-826; genus Onthovivens. The sequence goes on along the minus strand of CAYNBG010000011.1, from coordinate 13,958 downwards.
CTATTAAGACATCACTAAATACAAAGAAACAATAACCAACAATAGTAATTATAAAATATAAAGAATGAGATGTAATTGCATAACTAATTGCTAAAAATAAATTTACAAATAATATGGCATAATATAATCCCATAGCAATGGATTGTAATTTAACTTTTTTATATAAAACAATAACAAATACTATTGCAAATAATAGTAATATTGAAGGAATACCAATAATTACATACATAGGAATTTGTTTATTAATATTATAAATTAATAATGTATAGAATACTGAAAATAAACAATGACCAATAAAGAAAGATGATGCACCTACATAAAATAGTTTTTTGGTGCCTATTAATATAAATAAATCACCAAAGAAACAGAATAAAAATCCTAACCATACAAAATAATTTGACGGATAAATAATTATGCTAAGTATTGTTAATATTGCTAAAGGAAAACATTTGAATATTAAATGCATTTTCCTATTTTCTTTATAACATCCATAAGAATCTAAACAACCAAAAATAAGAAATAATATATCAAATACAATTAATACGATAAGTTCCCATTTCATAATTAAATTATATAAATATCCCTTAATGATTTAAAGATTAAATATTAATAAAGCAATTTAATATTGTTTTCTTTAAAGCATTTTATAAATTTTTCACTAGGTTTTTTATTTGTAATTACTATATCTATTTCTTTTAAACTCGATGTTTTATTAATTCCTTTTTTATCAAATTTAGTGTCATCTATTAAATAAATACACATATCTGAATTTTTATTCATAATTCTTTTTGCTTCACTTTGATCAAGAGTAGATTCACTAACTCCAAAATCGATATCGATTCCTGTAGAACTTAAAATAGCTAAATCAGCATGTAAATTAGATAGTGTATTTGTGGTAATAGTGCCTAATAAACTATTAGAATTGCTTTGAATAATTCCTCCAGTTAATATAACTTGATGTTTTGTATTATTTAATATTTCATTAGTTATTTCAAAACCATTAGTTATAATCGTTAGATTTTTAAAATTATTTAAATAGCTAACTAATTGCAAAATAGTAGTAGAACTATCTAAAAATAAAGACATGTTATCTTTAATATATGGTAGTACTTTTTGGCATATTTTTCTTTTTTCTAATATATTGCTTTCTTCTCTATATTTAAATGGAGTTTCTGTATTAAATGATTGTTTGGAAAGATATACTCCTCCAAATGTTCTTGTAACTAATCCTTTCTTTTCCATATTAGTTAGATCTCTTCTTATAGTAGAAGTAGATGTGTATAAAATTTTAGATAATTCATTTACTGAAATGCTATTTTGTTTTTTTAATATTTTTATTATTTGTTCTTCTCTTTCAATGTTATACATAATCAACTCCTTGCTCAATTATGCTCATATTATAGATTGTTTATGATTAAATTTAAACAAATTATCTTAATAAAATTATTAATTCTTGTTTATGAGCCTTTTTATAATTATAATTATAAAGAAGGCAAAAAAAGAATTATGGAAAAAATCCAAAGTTTAATTATTCTTATAAAGGTATATTATGAGTGATGATATACTAATTTTAAGTTTTGATTTAAATGTAGATTTATTGAAAGTTACTAAATTAAGTGAAGATGGATTTATTCCAATGGATTTTAATTTGTTCTTTAGTAAATATTTAAATAATGATAAGTTTAAAATTAATCGTGTAGATTATTCTACTATTTTATTAAAAATTAAATTATTAAAAACTCATAATGGTGAAAAAGTTATTTATAGAACGAGTGATGTAGAAACTAATATTGTTTTTAGTTGTGTATACGAAGATAGTTCTATTAAAACTTTTAACGTTACAAAAGTTAATTCTAGTGATTTGAATGCACATTTATTTGATAGTTTAACTAAAACTTATATAAGAGATCTATATGAGTCTTCTATTAAAAGATGTTTAAAATATGAAGATAATACAAACTCTTATTTATTGATGATAGATTTTGATAACTTTAAAATGGTTAACGATATTAAGGGGCATTATATAGGTGATATTTGCTTAACATGTGTTGTTGATAAATTAAAAGAAATATTTCATGGACATCTAATTGGTAGATATGGTGGAGATGAATTTATTATATTTTTAAAAGATGTGGCTAAATATGAATTTGATGAATTAATAAAAAAAGCATTAAATATTACTTATTTTTTAAAACGTATAAATAAAAATGATGTTGTAACAATATCTATAGGTGTTTGTAAAGTTAATAATAGAAAAGAATACGATGTTTTATTTAAAGAAGCTGATGAGGCTTTATATAAAGCTAAAGAATATAAAAATTGTGCAAAGGTTTTTAATGGTGAAACATATTATGGAGAAAGAACCATTAAAAAACTTAAAAAAACAGAAAAGAAGAAAACTACTAGTCGTTTACTTTTAAAGGAAGAGGTTAGAAAAAGAAGTATTATATTTATTTCATCATTAGTTGTTGCTGTTATTATTTTAGCGTCTTTATTAAGTGTTGTAGATGTTAGTTTTAACTATAATACAAATAAACAAGCTAATACCTCAGCTTATTCTTTAATGAAAAAAGAAGTTGATACAGTTAAATTAATTTCGGATAAAACAATTGATGATTCTTTCTCTAAATTAAAAAATGTTTCAAAAGCGACTTCTCAAATTGAAGGAGATGATGAAGAAGATACTTTAAATCAATATTTTACAATTATGAAACAAAATTGTTTGGTCGATAATCCAGGAATCATTTTAAATAACGGAACATTATGTTATGAAGGAGGTAGATACAATATTACTTCGTATACTTCAACAATCTCTTCATTAATTAGGGATAAAATAGAAATTATTGATAGAATAACAATGAATAATATAGATTCTATTTTAGTTGGAGAACCTTATAATAAAACCATTACTTATAATGATGGATCAACTTTATCAATTGGAGCTGTTGTTTCTTTATATAGCGTTACGTCCTTTGTTAATAATTTATTTGGTTCATTAGATTCTTATAATTATGTTTCTTTAATTGAAAGTTATGGCGAAAAAGTTGTTGAAAGTGAAAATAGTGATATTAAAGTATTTAATGGTTATTCTAACATTTTAAATGCTTTTAAAGATGATGATAAAAGTAAAAATACTATAACAAATGCATTGTTATCTGAAGAATATAGTTTACAACTTGTTAAAATTAATGGTGTAAATTATTTTGTTTATATTGATTCAGCAACTACTAAATATAATTCATGGCGTGTTTTGATGTTAACTAAATATAGTGACATATATTCAAAATTTGGTGGAATTATTAATTTAAGTGTTTTGGTTGTTAATCTATTAGCAGCTATATTGTTAATAGTTTTAGTTGTAGCATCTATAATTATTTATAAATTATATAGTAATGAATTTAAAGAAAGATATATGGACCAAACAATTCGTTTGATTAATAAGGAAAGATTTTTTATCGATTCTGAAACTATTTTAAATAGAAGTGGATTAAATCATTATCTAGTTTATTTAAATATTAAAAATTTTAAAAATGTAAATAATGAATTTAATAGTAGTGAAGCCGATAAATATTTAGCTAAATTAGCTAGTATTTTTGAAGGTTATTTATCTAAAAATGAATTGTTATCTAGAGAATACTCTGATAGATTTATATTTTTACTAAATGAAAGCATGGATGTGCCTATTAAGAATAGAATGATTACTATGATCAATAATATTCAAAATGATGATAATTTAAAACTTGAATCTCTTATCATTTCTTTTAATGTTGGTATATATTCATTCGATATCGAAGATAGAACTGAAATTTGGCAAGCGTTAGATAGAGCTAAAAAAGCTTGTTATGAAACTTGTGAAACGTTTGGTAATAATAATTCGATATGTTTATATGATGAAGAAATGTTAAAAGAAGATGAACTTATTAATTTTATAGAGGACAATCAAGATGGAGCTCTTATAAATCATAAATTTGATGTATATTATCAAGGTAAATATGATTTAAAAAATAATTGTTTTGCTGGATGTGAGGCTTTAGTTAGATGGAAAGATCCTGTCAGAGGCTTTATTAATACACAAAAAATGGTTGATGTATTTGAAGCAAATGGTTTTATAAATAAACTAGATCTTTATGTATACGAAACTGTTTTAAGAGATTTAAGGTTTAGAATTGATTCAGGATTAAAAGTTGTACCAGTTTCGGTTAATTTATCAAGAAGACATTTTGAAGATTCTAATTTTTTAGATGCTTATAAGCATTTGATGAAAACATATAAAATAGACCCTTCTTTAATTGAATTTGAAATAACAGAATCTATTGTTTTAGGTGATGAAATAGATTTAAGTACATTTATTAAAGAAATTCATGATATGGGATGTAAAGTTGATATTGATGATTTTGGTAGTGGTTATTCAAATTTAGCTATGATATCACAAGTTGATTTTGATGTTATAAAGTTGGATAGAAAATTATTGTTTGGTAAAAATAAAGAATTCGATATTAGCACAAAAAGGATTCTTCAATCTGTTATTTATTTAAATAAGAATAATGGAAAGATCATTGTTTGCGAAGGTGTTGATACAAAAGAACAAGTTGACTTCTTAACTCAAATGGGAGCAGATTTTATCCAAGGATTTTATTTTTGTAAACCTTTAAGTAAAACGGAATTTTCTGAAATATTAGATAATGATAATAATAAATAAAAATTTACTTGATAGATTAATTTAAAATTTGTATATTATACAAGTACTCGTTTCTTAGTAATCGAATCTCCAACGTTTACTTTGAATAGAGCGTATTAATTGAAAGGAGAAAAAAATGGCTTTAAGTAAAAACACAAAAAGCGAAATCGTTGCAAATTATGGCAAAACTAAAGTTGATACTGGTTCTGTAGAAGTTCAAGTAGCTTTATTAACAGAAAGAATCAAATCTTTAACAGCTCATTTAAAGAAAAACGATAAAGATGCAGTTGCTAGACGTGGTTTATTAATTCAAGTTGGTAAAAGAAAATCTCTTCTTGCTTATTTAGAAAAAACAGATAGAGATGCTTATGCTAAATTAATTGCTAAACTTGGTTTAAGAAAATAATCGTTTATAGTGAAATTAATAGAAAAAAACTCTATAATATATAGAGTTTTTTTAATGGAAATTTTGTATGGAAAAAGCATTTGATTCAACAAAGAATTACAAGAAGTACTTAATATTAGGACCAATGTTTAAAGTCATTGAGGTTATTTTTGAATTATTAACACCTTTTTTAATGAAATATATAGTCGATACTGGATTAAATTACGCTATAAATTATGGAAATTATAATCATATTATTATCCCTGGTTGTATTATGATTTTATTCGCTTTACTTGGATATGGTTCTACTTGTGTTTGTCAATATTTTGCTAGTATTGCTTCTCAAGGAAGTGGAACTGATTTAAGAAATAGAGTTTATAGAAAGATTATGTCTTTATCTACAGTTGATCTTGAGAAATTAGATAAAGGTAACTTAATGAATAATTTAACTAATGATGTTAATAGATTTCAACTTGTCATTGCTTTACTTATTAGATTAGTTATTAGAGCTCCTATACTTGTTATAGGATCTTTAATTTGTGCTTTTATTATTGATTGGAAAATTGCTTTGATTTTCTTAGCGATTGTTCCGATGGTTATAGGAATTTATTTTATTGTTTTAAAAGTATCAAGTAAGCAATATTTAAAAGTGCAAAAAGAAAACGATAAGATTGTTACTAAAGCTAATGATTCTATTAACGGTATAAGAGTTATTAAAGCTTTTAATAATGAAGATAAAGAAATAGAAGAATATAAAGTTTTAACTAATAATTATTATAAAGAAAGCAAGAAGGCGATATTTGTTAATGAATTAATTAATCCTTTAGCAATGCTTGTTGTTAATGTTGCTATTATTGGAGTTATTTTATTATCTTCTTATTTAATTACAAATACTGTTGATCCAAATAAATTTCCTTTACTTAAAGGCGATGTTGTTGCATTAATCTCATATTTAAACCAAATATTATTAGCATTAATTGTTGTATGTAATTTAATCGTTAATTTAACTAAAGGATTTGCTTCTATCTCTAGAATTGACGATTTGCTTAATTATGAAATTACAGTTAAAAATGAAGGAACTATAAAAGATATTAAAATCAATGATGGTGATTCTTTGGTTTTATTAAAAGATGTAGGCGTTTCGTATAATAATAAAAACTATGTTATTTCTAATGTTAATTTTGAAATTAAAAAAGGTAGCACTGTAGGAATTATTGGTGGAACAGGTGCAGGAAAAACTACAATTATTAAATTAATTGAAAGATTTTTGGATGCTAATAAAGGCCAAGTTATTTATAAAGGAAATAATATTAAAGAATATGATTTAACTGCTTTAAGAAGTGAAATAAGTTTAGTAGATCAAAAAGCATCTTTATTAAATGGAACTATAAAATCTAATATTTTAATGGGTAAAGAAGATGCTACTGATGAAGAAATTATTGAAGCATTAAAGAAAGCTAAGGCTTATGAATTTGTGTCTAAATATGATGATACAATAAATCATCCTGTTAAAGAAAATGGACGTAATTTTTCGGGAGGACAAAGACAAAGACTTTCTATTGCTAGAAGTTTAATTAAAAATAGTGAACTATTAATTCTTGATGATTCTACAAGTGCATTAGATTATTTAACAGATAAAGAAGTAAGAAAAAATATAAAAGATATGCATATTACAACATTAATTATCTCTCAAAGAGTTTCTTCTCTTTCAGGGTGCGATGATATTTATGTAATGGATCATGGTCAAATAGTAGATCATGGTACTAATGAATATTTAATGGAAAATTGTACTATTTATAAAGAAATTTATGAATCACAAGTGAGGAATAAATAATTATGAAAGACATGAAGAGATTATTAAAATATATTGGTAAATATAAAGGATTATTAATTCTTGCTTTATTTTTCGCTTTAATATTTGTTTGTTGTGATGTTTTAATTCCTTATTATAGTGGAAAAACTATTGATATATTAGCTACATTTATAAGCTCAATGATTAAGGGTGAATCCACTAACGGAAGTGAAGTGTTTAGAAGTACATTTATTAATTGTGGTATTATGGCAATTCTAGTTATATTACTTGTTTCATTTAATTATGTATTTGATATTTGTATTGGTTTAGTCACTGAAAATATTACTAAAGATATGAAAAATGACATATTTAAGAAATTTAATACAGTTAGTGTTAATTATATCGATTCTCATACTCATGGTGATTTAATCTCTAGATTAATTAATGATGTTGATAACGTTTTAACAGGTATTAATGGTTGTTTTAAACAATTTTATCAAGGGGTAATTACAATTTGTTTTACAATTGGTTTTATGTTTTGGCTTAACTGGATTTTAGGATTAATTGTTTTATGTTTAACTCCATTTGGTTTTATCGTCTCTTATAAAGTTGCTAAATCTGTTTCAAAAGATTATAAAAAACAAGCTAAAATTCAAGGAGAAGTTGGTGCTAAAATTCTTGAAGATTTAAATAATATCAATGTAATTAAATCTTTTAATTATGAAAATAAGTCTTTAAATGATTTTTATGAAATTAATGATAACTTATATGTAGTTGGTAGAAAAGCTCAATTTTCTTCTAGTTTAATTAATCCTTCAACAAGAATTATTAATAATACGATTTATGCAATACTTTGTATTGTTGGAACAATTCTTTGTGTTGTAGCAAATAATAAAGGTGGAATACTACTGGGTGCTACTTGTTCAATTGGTGTTATTACTTCATTTTTACAATACGCTAATAAATTTGCTAAGCCATTGGACGAAATGTCATCTTGTATTGGCGAAATTCAACAAGGATATACTTCCTTTAAACGTATCAATGAAGTTTTAAACAGTGAAGATGATATTGATTTAGGCGAAAAAGAATTAAATGAAAATGTAAAAGAAATAGGATTTAATAGAGTTTTCTTCTCATATGTTAAAAATAGACCATTGATTGAAGATTTTTCTCTTGATGTTAAAAAAGGAACAAAAGTTGCTATTGTTGGACCTACTGGATGCGGTAAAACTACAATGATTAATTTAATTATGAGATTTTATGATCCAAATAGTGGATGCATTGAATTTAATAATGAATCTACATTAGATTTTAAAAAGAAAGAAATTAGAAAACATATTGGTTTAGTCTTGCAAGAGACTTGGATATTTAAAGGAACAGTTGCAGATAATATTAGATATTCTAAAAAAGATGCAACTGAAGAAGAAATTATTGAAGCAGCAAAAGAAGCAAATGCGTATAGCTTTATTTCTCGTTTACCTGAAGGATTTAATACTATGATTAGTGATGATGGTGGTCTTAGTGCTGGAGAAAAGCAACTTATCACAATTGCTAGAGTCATGCTTGCTAAACCTGAAATCGTTATTTTGGATGAAGCTACAAGTAATATTGATACTCGTACTGAAAAGAAGATTGTTAAGGCTTTTAATACATTGACAGAAGGAAGAACGTCATTTGTTATTGCTCATAGATTATCTACCATTGTTAATAGTGATGTCATTATAGTTATGAAAGATGGACATATTATTGAAACTGGAAATCATAATGAATTAATGTCTAAAAATGGATTTTATTCCAAATTATTTAATGCTCAATTTGAAAATTAGTTATGGCTTTAATTTCTTTTAATAATGTTACGAAATATTATGTAAATGATTTAATTTTAGATCATGTTACTTTTGCTGTAAATAAAGGGGATAAAGTTGCTTTAATTGGTAATAATGGTGCAGGAAAAACAACTATTTTTAAATTAATTTTAAAAGTTGAAGAACCAACGCTTGTTGCTAAAGAAGATAAAACTGGAGATATTTCTATATTAAATGGTACTAGTGTAGGATATTTGGATCAAAACGCTATTAAAGATATAAATCATACAGTCCATGAAGAATTATTAGAAGCTTTTAAAAAAACCTTTGAAATTGAAAAACAAATTCAAGAAGTTACTGATAAAATTAATAACAATCCTAATGATGAAAATTTATTAAATAAATATGATGAATTATTAAAGGACTATCAAAAAGAGAGGGGATATACATACGAATTTGAAATTGATGAGATGATATCTCGCTTTGGTTTTGATTTATCTATTAAAGACAGAATTATTTCTAGTTTAAGTGGTGGAGAAAGAATGAAAATCGCATTTATAAAGATTCTTCTTTTTAAATATGATGTTTTACTTCTTGATGAACCTACAAATCACTTAGATATTTCTACAATTGAATGGCTTGAACAATTTTTAAAATCTTTTCAAGGTACTATATTTTTTATATCACATGATAGATATTTTTTAGAAGCTATTTCTACTAGAGTTTTTGAATTAGAAAATCATAAAATTGATATCTATAATATGGATTATAATCATTATTTAATTGATAAAGAAACAAGATATAACTCATTATTAAAACAAGCAAAAAAAGAAGAAAGAGAAATTGAAAAAATAAAAAGATTTATTGAATACTACAAACCTAAACCAAGATTTGTTTCTAGGGCTAAAGATAGAGAACATAAGCTTGAAAGATTAGAAAAAAATAGAACTGAAGTACCTACAAAAGAAGATAAAACGATTAAACTTAAAATTGATGGTAGCAATTTAAAAAATAAACAATTATTAGATGTTAAAGATTTAGTTATTGGATATGATAAACCTCTAACTCCTGCTTTTTCTTTTACTTGTTATGGACAAGATAAAATTGCTGTTTGCGGAGATAATGGAATTGGTAAAACCACGTTAATTAAAACATTAATAAAAGAAATAAAACCAATAAGTGGAAATATAAAAGAAGTTAGAAAGATTAATTATGGTTATATTAAACAAAACGATTATATTTTTAACGAAAATGAATCTGCTTTAAGCTATCTTAAAAATAAATATCCTGCTAAATTAGATAAGGAATTACGTACAATTTTGGGTAGATTTCAATTTAAAGGTGAAGATGTATATAAAAATACTTCATCAATGTCAAATGGTGAAAAAATGAGATTAATATTATGTTCTTTTTCTTTATCGGGATATGAATTATTGCTTCTTGATGAACCTACAAACCATTTAGATATGATTACAAAAGAATGTTTGATTAATGCATTAAAAAATTATGATGGAGCAATTATATTTATTTCTCACGATCGTTATTTTATTAATGAATTAGCTACGAATGTATTATATTTATCAAGAAAAAATATTTTATTTATAGAAGGCGATTATAATAGACTTTATCATGTTTTAGAGAAGATGAATGAAGAAATTAAATTAGCATCTATTAAAGATATTGAAGCGCCTACTATAGTTAAAAAAGAAAAATTATCTAATAATAAGATTCAAGAATTAGAAAAAGAAATGAATGATATCGAAATAAGAATTAAAGATATTGATACTTCTTTAGAAGAAGATGATTTTGTTAATTATAAAGTTATTGAAGATCTTCAAGAAGAAAAGGATGAACTTGAATATCGTTATTTAGAGATAGTTGATATTTTAGAAAAGGATAAAAAGTTATAAAATATAGATTATGAGAGTTGTAGTACAAAATGTTTTAAATGCTTCAGTAACTATTGATAATAAACTCTATTCTAAAATTGATAGAGGTTTCCTTCTTTTGGTATCGTTTACTGAAGGTGATAATAAAGAAATAGCTGAAAAATTAATGAGAAAAATTATTAATTTAAGAATATTTCAAGATGAAAATGGTAAGACTAATTTAAATATTAATTCTATTAATGGAGAAATATTGTCGGTATCTCAATTTACTTTATATGCTGATTATGTACATGGAAATAGACCTTCATTTATGAAATGTTTAAAACCTGATTTAGCTAATGAATTATATAACTATTTTAATGAATTATTGATTAAAGAAGGATATGTAGTTAAAACAGGAATATTTGGTGCTGATATGAAGGTTAGCTTAGTAAATGATGGACCATTTACTATGATTATTGATTCTAAGGAGATGAATTTATGAAAGTTATGCTTGGATTAAGTGGTGGTGTAGATAGTGCTGTTGCTGCATATTTATTAAAGAAACAGGGTTATGATGTAGTTTGTTGTTTTATGCGTAACTGGGATAGTATGTTAAATAACGATGTATTAGGTAATCCAACAGTAAATAACGATATATGTCCTCAAGAACAAGACTATTTAGATGCTAAAAAAGTTGCAGATGATTTAAATCTTCCATTTAAACGTATTGATTTTATAAAAGAATATTGGGATAACGTCTTTACATATTTTTTAGATGAATACAAAAAAGGAAGAACACCAAATCCAGATATTTTTTGCAATAAATATATTAAATTTGGACCTTTTTTAGATTTTGCAAAGAAAAATGGTTGTGACATGATTGCTATGGGTCACTATGCAAAAAGGGTTGATAAAGATGGTAAGGTTTATTTATATAAAGCTCACGACTTAAATAAAGATCAAACCTATTTTTTAAGTCAAATTAGTCATGATCAATTGGCTAGTTGCTTATTTCCTTTAGGTGATATTGACAAAGAAGAAGTTAGAAAGATTGCTCATGAATTAAATTTAAGTAGTGTTCAAGACAAAAAAGATTCTACTGGTGTTTGTTTTATAGGTGAAAGGAATTTTAAACAATTTTTAGAAAATTACATACCTAGTCAAAAAGGTTTGATAAAAGAAGAGGGAACTAATAGGGTTTTAGGCGAACATGATGGAGTCATGTATTATACTTTAGGTCAAAGAAAAGGCTTAGGAATTGGCGGAATTAAGGGTATGAGTAACCAAGGTGGTTGGTTTGTATCAAGGAAAGATGTTAAAAATAATATTTTATATGTAGCAAGCAATGATGAAGATGAATATTTAATGGGCGATTGTTGTTTAGTTAACAATTTAAATTTTTTTAATGAAAGAATTGAAGATAATACACATGTCTTTGTTAAATTTAGATATAGACAAAAAGATAATGGCTGTACTGTAATTAATGTTGATGAAAATACCATTAAATTGGTATTTGATGAACCTTATAAGTCTGTTACTCCTGGTCAAGCTGCAGTTGTATATGATGAGAATGGTTGTATGTTAATGGGCGGATTGATTGACAAAGTTTTTTATAAAGGAAAGGTAAAAAATTATTAATGGCTACTATTATTTTTGGTAAACAAAATATAATGGTAAAAAGGCGACTTAAAAAAATAGTTGCTGATATTTTTCAAAACGAAGAAGAAAACGTGGTAGTTTTTGATGGTTGTGAAAATTCTTTAGATGAGATAGTTTTAGATTGCAATCAACTTTCTTTAATGTGTGAAAAGAAAGTAGTAGAAGTTTTTAACCCTTATTATTTAACAAATGAAAAAATAAATAAGAAATCGAGTGTAGATAATGATGAATCTAAGATGTTAGAGTATTTAAAAGATGAAAATAGTGACACTACTTTAATTTTTGTATTAAATGCATCTTCATTAAATCAAAGAAATAAAATAGTAAAGTATATTCAAGAACATGGAAATATTTTTGAATTAAAGGATTTATCAAAGGATGATTGGCCTTTATATGTTAAAAAATATTTTGAAAAGAAAGGTGTTAACATCACTCAAGAAGCAATAGATGAAATTGTTTTAAGAAGTCAAAATGATTTAAACATATTTACTAATGAGGTTGATAAATTATTACTTTATAAGCAAAACGATATAACAATTGATGATGTTAATAAAGTAATGGCTAAACCCCTTGAAAATGACGCATTTGAATTTGTTAATACTTTGCTTTTAGATAAAAAAGAAGAAACTTATAAAATTTATAAAGATTTAAGAATCACCAGTGGTATTGAGCCAATAAATTTAATAAATTTAGTAACGTCATCTTTAGTGTTTTATGATTTAGTCTCTACATTAGATATGGATGGATATTCTGAAAGCATGATTGCTAGTAAAATTGATGCTAATCCATATAGAGTTAAAATGGTTTTAAAAAATATTCGTCAAATTGATAGAAAGAAAATTAGAAGAGCATTAAATAATCTACATGAGTTAGATAAAAAAATTAAGCATAATGAAGTAGATAGATTTTATGCTTTTGAGATGTTTATATTAAATTTCTAATAGAAGTAGTGAAATAAAAAAAAGACTTGATAGCTCAAGTCTTTATTTATTTGTAGATTAGGAAGAATAACTATTTCTTTAAACTATTGACAAGTTTAGAGAGATTTGATTTTTGTCTGCTAGCTGTACCTTTAGTTTCGATACCTTTACTAACAGCTCTATCGATAACTGAAAAAGCAAGAACTAATTTTTCGTTTGCTGCTTTTTCATCTTTAGATTCAACAGCAACTCTAACAGCTTTCATTGCAGTTCTTAATTTTGATTTATAAGCAACATTTCTTTGTCTTGATTTTTCGTTTGTGAGAATTCTCTTTTTTTGTGATTTAATATTTGCCATATTTTATACCTCTAACTATGCTTCTTTCTTTGATGTTTTGTTGAGTGTTTTATAAGCTCTAGCACTCATTCTAACTTTGTATACTTTTCCTTCGATTTCGACTTTATAAGTATGTAAGTTTACATTCCATCTTCTACGAGTAGCTCTTAAAGAATGGCTTCTTTTGTTACCACTAATTGGGTGTTTTCCAGTAAGTTGACAAACTCTTGACATATCTATTCCTCCTACAATGCTAAAAAATTGTATCACAAATTAAAAGTAAAATCAAAATAATTATTATAATTTTATATCTTTTTTTGAAAATACTTCTTCTTTAGACTTTAAATTATGACAATTTTGTTTAAAAACCTTCAATAATTCTTGATTTTTATCCATAACAAGATATAGTTCTTTACCTTTGTTATTATAGAAAAGCAATGTATTGTGTTTTATTGAATAAGCTTCATCAATATAAACGACATTATTAAAATCATAACTTACTTCACCTACA
>CAYNBG010000010.1:0-14451 GCA_964395495.1 uncultured Staphylococcaceae bacterium | reverse complement strand
TTTAAATATGCTTTATCTAAAACTTTCATTTTTGCGTCCATGTCATCAATCATAGATAAAAGTAAGGCTTCTCTAGTTAATGGATAAACACATGCTCCATATTCAGGTTCCCCATGATGAGATAATACTAAATGAGAAAGAATCATTACTTCTTCTCCTTCAATATTTAATTCTTTACTTACTTCTTGAATAATATTTTCTCCAATTACTAAGTGTCCAAGTAAATCACCTTTAGTAGTATATTTAGTACCTATTACTCCACTTAATTCAATTACTTTTCCTACATCATGAAGTAAAGAACCTGCAATTAAATAATCTTTATTTACTTCTTTATAATGAGATGCAATAAAAGAAGAAATTTCTGCCATTGAAATAGAATGTTCAAATAATCCTCTTAAATAATCATGATGATTACTTACTGCAGCAGGATAACTCATATATGCATCTTGATATTTTTTTAATACATAAATTACTATTTTTTTAATATTCTCATTTTCAATATTACTTGCAAATTCATTAAGTTTAGAAATTAATTCATCTTTAGAAAATTCACTTTCTCTAATAAGTTCACTAGTATCTACATTATTAATATCCATTAAAGATACTCTTTTAACTTTAAGTTGTAATTTATCTTTAAAAGATACACAATCAGCATCAACATGAACTATATTACCTATTTTAAAAAGTTCATCATCACCTTCTTCATAACTCCATTTTTTAGCGTCTATAACTCCACTAGCGTCTTGTAAAGTAATAGTTAAAAATACACTTCCATTACTACCTATTCCTTTATTTAAAGCTTTAACAATGTAATTACCACTACCACTAACACCATCTTCTAAATCTTTAATCATGATTTTCTCCCTTATATTTATCCATTTCTTCTTTAATATCTTTAAATCTATATCCTTTTGATATTAATTTCTTATTAATTACTTGATAATCAATTTCATCTTTTCTTTTTAATTCTTTTTCAATTAATCTTTTTAAATCTTTTTGTAATAATTCTCTTTCTTTATTTTCATCAATATTTAAAGAATTAATAATTTCATATGTTAAATTTTGATCAAATCCTCTTTTTAATAAAGAATTATAAATTTTAACTTTTATTTTCATAAAATTATTCTTTTGAGAATTTAATAACTTTCCAAGATATTTAACTGCTTTTTCTTTCTCTTTTTCTTCATTAAAATCTAAATCTTTTAATAATTCTTTATCTATTTCATTATTTTTAAAGAAATTTAATATATAGTATTTTCCATATAATGAATTAGATAAGTATTCATAATATTCATTAACAAATTTTCTATCATCTAAGAAAGAATTATTTTTTAATTCTAAAATACATTTATCTAATAATTTTTCATCATTAGAATAATATTTCATCGCTTTCTTTTTTGTTTCATAAATAGAAATTGTTTTAGATGAATAAAGATTTATTAAATATTTCTCTATTTCTATTTCTTTTGATTTTAATAGAATTTCATTCCATTTATCTAAAGAAATTTCTTCATATTTATTTAAATCATAATAAGAAGAAATTTCTAAAGGTAATTTAATTTTATTTTCTTCATTATCTACATTTAGATATTCAATTACAATTTTATTTAATCTAAATTTAATATTATTTATTTTAATTTTACCAGTTTTTTCTAATTGCACGTTTATATACCTCAATTATATTTTTATAAAAGTTACTTTCAGAGAATTTATCAATTGATTTATAAGCATTATCTCTAACTTTATCTAATTCTTCTTCTGACATATTTAATATTTCTTCTAATTTAACATTAAAATCATTAATATCATTAAAAAAGAATCCACTTACTTTATCATTAATAACATCTACTAAATTATTATCATATCTACATAAGATAACAGTATGTCCTGCCATTGCTTCCATAAAAGTTAATCCTTGAGTTTCACTAATAGAAGCATTTAAAAAGACATTACTACTAGCATAATAATAAGGTACTTCATTTAAACTTACTTTACCTACGAATGTAATTAGATTATTTAATCCATATGAAGTAACTTGTTCTTCTAATTCTTTTCTAGCAGGTCCATCTCCTACAAATAATAATTTAACATTATTAGGATTATATTTTTTAACATAGTTATTAAATCCATCAATTATAACATCAAATGATTTCTCTTTAGCAAGTCTTCCTAAACATAATAATACTTTATCATCATTAGATATATTATATTTACATAAAATATCTAATACTTTAGGATCATCTTTATTAACATTAAATCTAGAGAAATCAAAACCAGTAGGAACAATATTAATATTCTTTTCAAGTCCAATAGATCTAATATATATTTCTGTTTTTTTACTAGGAGAAATAATTTCATTAGCTTGTTCCATACAACTTCTACAAAACTCTCTTAAAGTCCATTTAGATATTCTATCAAAATATCCTTTAGTAATATAATAAGAATAATCTTCATACATTGTATGATATGTATAAACAGTTGCTAAATTTAATTTTTTTGCACATATAAATCCAAATTGACCAATTCCATATTCAGTATTAATATGTACTAAATCTAAATCTAATGATTTTAATATTTTAAATGCTTCTTTATTATAAATAAAAGCCATTCTGTATCCATAAAGATGTTTTAAATTAACTCCTGGAATTCTAATAACATTATTTTCAAATGTAACATGTTTTTCACTTGTAGTAGTTACAACATAACAATTATGTCCATATTTATTTAATAAAGTAAAAACACTATTGCAACTTGTTGCAACTCCATTAATTTCAGGTAAAAATGTATCAGTAAAAATAGCAATATTCATTACTCTTCCTCTTTATTATTTAATTCACTAAGATTATTATCATTATCTAAATAATCTTCTATTCTTTTATCTAATTCTTCTTTAGTTACTTCGTTTTTATTTTTCTTTGATTTATTTATTAAAGTAATCTTTTCATTATCAGTAGATTTTCTTTCTTCTAAAGTTTCAAACTGAATAGTTAACATAGTTTTTCTATCAGGAGGTACTACAAATACTCCATCTTGAGCATATTTTCCTCTTGTTCTATATGTTGCAGTAACAATACCATTAATAAAAAATGGAAAATAGAAAGTTACAAATCTCCAAAGAAGAAGAGTCATTTGACTTCCTCCATGAGCGTAGAAATTTGTTGCAGGGAAAAATCCACTTGTAGATCCAAATAATCTTTCAAAAACATATTCTGAAATCCCTGCACTTCCAGGAATTGGAATAAGTCCTGTTGCCATTTGATGGAAATTACTTAAAACAATACAATCATAAATTTTACTCCACCAATTAACATCAGTTACATCTTTAAAACCATTTAAACATGCTCCTGCAAGCAATGGATATGTATTTTTTAAAGCGATAACAATAAAATTTAATAAAATTAAAAAGATTGTAAATGTTAAATTAGTTTGTAATCTTTTAAATTCTACTCTAAAATTCTCAACTTGTATTTTTAAAGATTCTCTTTTCTTTTCTACATTTTTAATTAAATGAATTTTAGCTAAAAATCCCATTACTCCATATACAATAAAATGATGAAATCTAGTAGATAACGCCATAAAAAATAATAATGCAACAACTAATACATTTAATAAGAACCCTAAAATAATAAATAAAGAAATAGGAATATTAACACTTGCACCATTAATAACAATATCTAAAGGAATAGCAGGAATTGATGTAATTAAATCAAGTCTAGTAAATACTGAAATAATTCCTACTAATACTAAAACAATTTGATAACAAATATAGTTCATAATAAAAATACTAGCACCATTACTAACTTGTACACCTTGTTTTTTCATTAAATAAACTTGAGCAACTTGTCCTCCACTAGCTCCAGGAGTAACTGCACTATAAAAATCTCCAGTAGATAAACATGCTAAAGCTTGATGATAACTATAATGTCTTTGATATAATCTTGCAAATAAAAAGATAATAAGTGCATTTATTGCAAATACTACTCCAGTAACACCAAAAAATAATAAAAATACCCACCAATTCATTCCACTTAAAGCTTCTGGAATAATTTCAATAACTTTATATTCTTTTCCATTAACATTACAAGAACCACTTAAGTTAAAATATAAAACTAAAGCAGTTATTAATAAAATAATAACTAAATAAATAACATACTTAATTATATTCTTTTTAGTATTTTTACCAGTTTCTAAATCATTAATTTGTTTAATATCTTCATCTATACTTTGTTTAGTATAGTCTTTTTCTTTATCAGAGATATTCATAATAATTATTATACAATAATTTAACTTAATTAAAAACTTTTACTAATATTATAAATTAAATCTATAGATCAAATTTTATATAATGCGTTGCATCAAAACTTGCAACGACTAGTGGTCTCGTTGCAGCAAGTCGTGCAACGCTACATATAGTCGTTGCATAATTTGTTGCAACGAGTTATAATTATTTTGGTAATAGATATGGGAAAAAGAGAAACAAAAAATCTTGAATACAAAGAAGAAATATCAAAAAGTTATTTAAAAACAGTAAGCGCTTTTGCAAATTTTAATGATGGAACAATTATTTTTGGTGTCTCTGATGACGGAACCGTTAAAGGTTTTATAGATCCTAAAAAAGAATGTTTAAATATAGAAAACCAAATTAATGATTCAATCATACCAAAGCCAAATTTTTCTTTAAAAATTAATAAAAATAACACTATCTCATTAAAAGTCTATAAAGGTATTCAAACTCCATATAGATATAATGGAAAATGTTATAAAAGAAACGATTCATCTACAATTGAAGTAGATTCTATAACAGAAAATAGACTTGTTTTAAATGGTATGAACATTTCATTTGAAGAACTTCCTTCAAAAAACCAAGATTGTAAATTTACATTTTTAAGTGAAAAACTTAAAGATTCACTTAATTTAGAATCTTTTAATAATGATACTTTAAAAAGTTTAAATCTATTAAACAAGGATGGTTTTAATAATGCAGGAAGTCTTCTTTCTGATATTAATAATTTTGCAGGTATTGATATTGTTATTTTTGGATCAAATATTAATGAAATTAAAAAAAGATATACTTTACAAGGTATTTCAATTTTAAAACAATATTATGAAGCTATTAAGATTTTTGAAGATGAATATATAATTGAAAAAATTGATGGAGCATTTAGAAAAAAATATGAAATTATTCCTTTTGAAGCTTTTAGAGAAGCTATTGCAAATGCAATAATTCATAGAACTTATGATATTTTTGCTAATACGAAAATAGAAATGCATAATGATAAAATAATAATATCTTCTCCTGGAGGATTAATGCCAGAAATGGATGAAAATGCTTTTTTAAATGGAAGATTTTCTTATTTAAGAAATCCAATAATTGCAAATGTCTTTCACAGATTGAATATTATTGAAATGTTTGCAACTGGTATTAAAAGAATCAAAGAATCTTATCAAGATTTTGAAATCAAACCTACTTTTGATATTAAAGAATCTTATATTGCAATAAATTTACCTTCAAAAAAAGAAATTACTCTTACAGATAATGAAAAATTAATTCTTAAATCCTTAAATTCAAATCAAGAATATTTAAGAAAAGAAATAGAAGAAATTACAAATATTAAAAAAGATACTCTTTTAAGAACATTAAATTCTTTAATTAAAAAGAATTTAATTATTAAAAAAGGAAATAATTTAAATTGCACTTATTCTAAAAATTAATAAAAAATATCCTTATTTTTTCAAATAAGGATATTTTTAATACAATTATTTTATGTTTAACTATGGTCTTAATCCCATTCCACCTTCTAATGTTAATGTTTCGCCAGTTAAATATTTAAAGTCTGGGGTAGAAATCATAACACATACTCTTCCAATTTCTGTTTCAGGATCTCCGAAATGTCCCATTGGAGGAACATGTACATTAGCTTTATAAGCTTCTGGATATGTCTTTTCAAAGTTTTCAAGTTGACTTGTCCATGCAAGAGGACAAATTATATTTACATTAATTCCATCTTTTGCCCATTCATTAGCAGCAACTCTTGATAAGCCTCTAATACCTTCTTTTGCAGCAGCATAACTACATTGTCCATAATTTCCAAATAAACCCGCTCCACTTGCAAAATTAATAACACTTCCTTTAGATTCTTTTAAATATGGATAACATGCTTTCATATAATAAAATGCAGCATATAATCCAGAATAAAGTGCTAAATTAAATTGTTCAGTTGTTTGTTCTGCTAAAGGTACTCCAGATGCACTTGCTTGAGCATTATTAACAAGAACATCAATTCTTCCAAATTTTTCAATTATTTGTTTAACAACACCATTTACAATAGATTCATTATCACTTTTTTCATTAACATCTGCTTGTAATGCTAAAACAGAAACTTTATATTTACTTTCAATTTCTTCTTTAGCAGCTTCTAATTTAGAAACATTTCTTCCTGTAATAACAATGTTAGCACCTTCTTTAGCAAATGCAGTAGCAATACCATATCCAATAGATCCACATCTTCCATCACTTAATACTGCTCTTCCAGCACCAGTTATTAAAACAGTTTTACCTTTAAATAAATCCATAATTATTACCCCTTTTTTAATATTAAATATATTATAATTCAATTTTTAAAGATATCAAAATTAAATATTTTAATAATAAAACCCTTAATTTTATTCAAATTAAGGGTTATTTAATTAATTTATTTTTTATAATTAGAATTAATCAATTTATAATGATTTAATTTAACTTCTTTATTTTTAATAATTTCATAAGATTCTTTATAAATAATAAAATTATTATTTTCTAAGAGCTTTATACATCCTTTATTATTAATATTAGTTTTAGCAATTAATGAATGTAAATTTAATTCATTAAAAGAATAATTAATTATTAAATTTAAAGATTCATTCATTAATTTTTTATTCCAATATGAAGAAGATAAGTAAAATTCTAATTCTGCGATATCATATTCTTTATTTATTTTAATAAATTCAATTGATCCTATAACATTATTATCTTCTTTTAAACATATTGCCCATCTATAAGAATTATTCTTTTTATAATCATTTAAGATGACATTTTCTAAAAAGTTTTTAGTATCTTCTATAGAATTATGTTTTTGTAAAACTAAATATTTAAAGACTTCTTCACTAGAATAATAATTGTTATACATTGAAAGATAATCTTTATTTTCAAATTTTCTTAATATTAATCTATTAGATTCTAATCTTTTTATACCTAAATCATTCATTATTTATTTTTCTTTTTATTAATAAATTTAACTAATTTTTGAATTAAAACTGACATTTCATGTAAGAATAAAGGAATAAGTGACATAGCAGCACAAATTGCCCATTCTTTACCATCTAAATTTTGAGTATCAAAGATTTGTCTTAAGAAAGGAACTTCAATTACTAAAAGTTGTAATACAACACCTGCAAAGAAAGCAATTGCCATCATCCAATTCTTATTAAGTAAAACATGTATTGCACTTCTAGAAGTATTTGACATACCTAACATATGGAATAATTCTCCAAATGCTAAAGTGCAGAATGCCATAGTTTGAGCTTGATGTAACATATCTGAATTAGAACTATATAATTCATTAATTCCTTGATAAGTATATGTATTATTTAACCAAGCAACTGAGAAATATGCACATAAAACTGCAATAGTTAAGAATACCCCATAAATAATAGTTTTTCTCATACCACCATGAGCAAAGATACCTTCTTTTGGATCACGTGGTTTTTCTTTCATGTTATCTTTATCTTTTGGATCCATTCCAAGAGCAATAGCAGGTAGTGAATCGGTAACTAAATTAATCCATAATAAGTGAATTGCAATTAATGGAGTAGGGAAACCTAAACAAATAATTAAAAACATTACTAAGACTTCTGCAATATTACTAGAAAGTAAGAATATAACAGTCTTTTTAATGTTAGCGTATATTCCTCTTCCTTCTTCAACTGCTTTTTCAATACTTGCAAAGTTATCATCAGTTAAAACCATATCTGCTGCACCTTTTGCAACATCAGTTCCTGTAATACCCATTGCAATACCAATATCTGCTGCTTTTAAAGATGGTGCATCATTAACTCCATCTCCTGTCATTGCGCATATATTTCCATTAGCTTTAAATGCTTTAACAATAGAAACTTTATTTTCTGGAGAAACTCTAGCAAATACTCTGACAGTTTTACAAGCTTCTTGTAATTCTTCACTTGATAAGTTATCTACATCTTCTCCCATCATAACTTGATTTTTATTTTCAGCAATACCTAATTCTTTAGCAATTGCAAAAGCTGTATCTTTATGATCACCAGTAATCATAACTGTAGTTATACCAGCTGTTTTAAATTTACTAACAGCAGGAGCAGCTTCAGGTCTAGCTGGATCAATCATAGCAACTAATCCAACAAAAATTAAACCTTCTTCTTTTATTTCATCTTTATTATCATATGCTAAAGCTAAAACTCTTAAGGCCTTATCTGAAAAATATTTATTAGCATCATTAATCTTTTTAATATCTTCTTCAGTAAGTAATCTTACTTCACCATTATCTAAAATTCTATCTGCGTATTTTAAAATAGAATCAAGAGCACCTTTTGTAAAAACTATATTCTTTCCCACTTCTTTATGTAAAGTAGACATCATTTTTCTAACACTATCAAATGGCAATTCGTCTACTCTAGGAGAATTAGTTTCTAAATCTTTTTTATGCATATTAAATTCATTAGCAAATGCAACTAATGCAATTTCAGTAGGGTCTCCATATAATCCTTCATCAACAGTAGCATTACTACACAAAGACATACCTTTTGCTAACAATTTTAAATCACTGGATTTATTTTCTTCATTAAAATCAGATTTAACAAAATAATTGCCATCGACATAACTTTCTACAACTGTCATTTTATTTTGAGTTAATGTACCTGTCTTATCACTACAAACAACACTAACAGCACCTAATGTCTCAACACTAGGTAATTTTCTAACAACTGTATGAGCTTTAACCATTCTTTGAACACCAATTGAAAGAACAATTGTAACAACTGCAGCTAAGCCTTCAGGAATTGCTGCAACAGCTAAAGCAATAGAAGACAATAATGCTTCAATCCATTGTTCTAAGTCACTTCCATTACCTTTAACAAGAATCCATGTCGCATCAACAATAAATACCAATACAACAATAATTAAACATAATATACCTAATATTTTACCTAATTTATCTAATACTTTTTGTAAAGGTGTTTCTTCATCTTCTTCTTCATCTAAAGCCTTAGCGATTTTACCGATTTCAGTATTCATTCCGGTATTAATTACAACACCAACACCTCTACCATATGTAACAGGAGTTGACATATAAGCAACATTGATTCTATCTCCAACAGCAACATTTTTAGAAAATACAATGCTTGCATCTTTTTCTACCGGAACACTTTCTCCGGTTAAACTAGATTCATTTGCTTTTAAGTTACTTGATTCAATTAATCTAATATCTGCACCAATTGTATCGCCTTCTTCAATAATGACGATATCTCCAGGAACTAATTGACTTGATTTGATTCTATGTCTTATACCATTTCTAACAACTGTAGATTCTGGTGAAGACATCTTCTTTAAAGCTTCTAAGGATGATTGAGCTTTAACTTCTTGAACAGCTCCAATTACAGCATTAAGAATAATAACTGCTAAAATAATGATAACATCAGGCCAATCACCAGTTGAAAGAAAATCAAATCCTTTTCCAGATTGAACAGCTTTGATAGTTTCATAAATAGAAACGCCAATTGTAATTGCAATAGCAGCAAAAAGAACATAAATCATTGAATCATTCATTTGCTCAAAAAATATACGTATAAATGATTTCTTTTTCTTTTCTTCTAACTTATTTTCTCCATATTGAAGAAGTCTTTTGTTAACTTCTTCATCGGTTAATCCTTTTTCAGGATCAGTGTTTAAAGCTTCAAAAGTTTGTTCTTTATTCAAAGTCTCAAAAGCAACTACTTTTTTATCTTCATTATTATTTTTTATTTCTTTAGTGTCCATAAATTTCTCCTCCCCGTAAATAAAAGAAATAAATGGTCTCGCTAATTTACTCGTATATTACCGGAATTTCTCCGGGATGTCGGTAGATATACTTAGGCTACTCCCCACGACTATAATTTTATAAAAATTATTATATTAAATTCAAGATAAAATTTTATAAATTTCCTTTCACTATAGAATTAATAGCAACTGCAATAATTTCTTAAACATTTTATTTAATTTAAAAACAAATTTATATACAATAATATCTATGAAAAAACAATTATTATCAATTTTATTATTAACGTCTTCAATCACATTAGGTTTAACAACAAAAACATATATTGAACCTATTTATATGACTATTAATGATAGTCAAAAATCTATTTTAAATTATTCATCCAGTATGGGTAAATTTAAAGATTTAACAACTGAAGAAATTAAATCTTATTATTCTACATTAGAAGATAAAAAAAGGAATTAAAGGTGATGAACTTTTAAGTTGCCTTCAACCTATTTTAAAAGAAAATCATACTAAAATCTCTCACTCAAAAGCTTGGAGTAGTGATTGGTATTACTTCACCCTTTTAGATAGAGATTACGAAGCTGATCCACTAACTGCTACCGAAATTTCTACAGGTAAATGGAAAACTGATAATGTTAAAATTGTACCTCTTTATACAGAAAAAACTACGTTTGTAAAAGCAAATAAACAATTTGATAGAGAACATGTTTGGCCAAAGTCTAGAGGTTTTAAATATGCAACCAGTACTAGCGAAGATAATAAAGGCCTTGAACAACCTTATGCCGCTACTGATATGCAAAATTTAAGAATGGGCGAAGCCGAAAATAACGAACATGGTCATTCAAATTACCCTTATGGAGAAGTTGCTAATAAAGATGCTTCTACTACTAAAAAAATTACTTCTAAGGTTACAAATACTATTACAGGTTATACCGGTTTAAATAAAAATGGAATAACAGTTTATGAACCTAGAGACGAAGATAAAGGCGATATCGCAAGAATGTTATTTTATATGGCAACTAGATATCATTCATATTTTAGTAGTGAAACATTTGAACCAAGTTTAAAACTTGTTTCAACATTTACTAGCGATTCAGAAGCTCAAGAAACATTAATTTGCGCCAATACAAAAGATACTCCTGCAACTTATGGTATTTTAGAAGATTTATTATTATGGAATAAGGCTGATCCGGTTTCAGAATTTGAAATTCATAGAAATAATCTTTGTTATAACATTGTTCAAAATAATAGAAATCCATATATTGATTATCCTGGATGGGCTGATGTTGCATTTGGAAATTCTTCATATGGAATAAATTTAAATTCTGATGATGGATTAGATAGCGTTGGATTATCTGTTAATAAAGGAAATGCAAAAACCTATTCAATTGGTAGCATTTTAGACACATCAAACGATACATTATCATTTAAAAAGGAAGATGGTACTTCTATTACTGTCGATAAAAATGATGCTAAATTGTATGTTGAATATAATAATGAAAGAAAAGAAGTTACTAGTGATTATAAATTTGAAAAAGATGGGACCTATAAAATAATTTATACATACACTTTTGAAGATACAACATATGAAGCCTACTACACAATAACAATTGAAAAAGAAAAAACTTTCTTTGAAAAATATCAAAATTATTTTTATATTGCTCTAGGTGTTTTAGTTGCTATATTATCTACAATTATTGGAATTGTTGCTAATAAAAACAAAAAGAAAAAGAACATAAAGAACAACTCTAATATTAATAAAAATAAAGCTTCTTCAAGCAAAAAGAAAAACCCTTCATCTAGAAAAAGATAAAGGATTTAATATAGTTATTTATTTAAATCATTAATTTCTTTATTAATATTTTTTACTACATCAATATCTAATTTTAAATATTCTCTATCAAAAGTATAAATTCCATTACCCTCAATTTCACAATCATTTAATTGAGTATATATAACTCCGTTAAGTAAACCATTTTTCATCATTGGAATAATATTTTTTATATACATATTTTTATACTTTTTATTAAAATCATTTTTATTATTTACATTTTTATGTCCATAAAATTTAGGATAATCATAATGTTCTTTAACCTTAAAACCAATACCACCTGTTTCACTTAATATATATGGTCTATGATTAAAAGGATCTTTTCTAACTTTCGAAATAAAATAATAAGCATGACAAGAGAATAAATCGGAGCAAGTTGTATCAATCCAACCACTAGCCGTATCAAAAATATGTTCATTTAAATCTAATAGTTTAAATTTCTTATAAAATATATCTGGATCAAATTCTCCCCAAGATTCATTAAAAATAGTAAAACAAATAATAGATGGGAAATTGTATAGATTTTTAAATATTTCTAAAGATTCTTTTTCAAAATGATCTCTACTTTGTTTATCTTTTCTTCCGTATCCTTTATAATTTAATCTACTTTTTCTATTAAATAATTTATAGCTAATACCAGGAGCAAAATTATTTTTTAATTTATAAGAATATCCTCCATTAGGAAAATCTTGAATCAATAATATTCCTTCTTTATCACAATAATAATAGAATAAATCACTTTCTACTTTGATATGTTTTCTTATACAGTTATAACCTAATTCTTTAACATTTCTTATGTCTTTTAAATAATCATCATTAGATTTAGGAGTTAAAAAACCTAAATAATAATAACCTTGATCAAGTAAACCATTTAAAAATATCCTTTTATTATTTAGATAAATACCATACTGATTATTTACTTTTTTAGTTTCTATTTTCCTCATCCCAAAATAACTAAAAACAACATCATTTCCTACTTCAATTTTAACATCGTAAAGATATGGGGTATCAGTATTCCATGGTTTAAAATTATTATTTAAGTCAATTTTATTAATGGCATTTGTTTTTATGTTAAATTTAGCGTTATCTATATAAACAATACCTTCAGCATCACTTTCAGTTTCAATATATAAATTAACCATCTTATTATCATAATCTGTTTTATAAATTATTTTTTCAATGTAGTTATTATATGTTCCTTCTATCCAAACAGATTTATATATTCCACTATTAGAAGTATAAAACCAAAAATTTGGTTTTAATGTTTGTTTACCTCTTGAATAAAAAGATGAGTCTGTAAAGTCTTTAACTTTAACAACTAAATCAAATTCACTATTATTTCCTATATATTTTTTAACATCTACCTTAAATTTTATATAAGGCATATCATTAGAGTAAACTAATTTATTATTAATAAATATGTCACAAACCTGATCAACCCCATCAAAATTTATAAATATATGATCATATTTAATAAACTCTTTAACATTTATAATTTTATGATAATAAATGATTTCGTCTGGATTTAAAAGATGGTTTACTCCACTTAAAGGAGTTTCAATTGTATATGGTACAATTACTTTATTTTTATAAACTTTAGGTAACGATTCATCTTTATTTATTTCAATATCCCATTTACCATTTAAACATAAATATGAATTTCTTTTTAAATTAGGTCTAGGATATTCTTTTATTGGAATTTCATCTACTTTAAAGTCACAATTTCTTAAATTCTTATATAAATAGCCTTTATTTTGCTTCTTCATTCTTTACTTTTCCTTTTTTATCTAATAAATACATAAATACTACTGGAATAATAATTAATAATAAAATACCAGCTGCAACTAAATAATTAATATTTGAAGGGATTGAATTAGCTATACCAAAATCATCATAATAAGTTTTATCATATGTTTTATTTAACGCATCGCCAATAAAAGGACCAATACACATAGGTAAAGCTACTAAAAACAACATTTTAACACCCATAAAGACTCCTTCTTTATCCTTAGGGATATTACTTCTAACTAAGCTATTTAATACAGTAGGTATACCAACATATCCCGAAATCATAATCAAAGCAGCAAAACAACTATATATAACTTTACCAACATCATTACCGAAATCATAAGGCATGAAATACATCATGATTAATCCAACAATTAAAACTATAACACTAGGTATTATCATTTTTTCTTTTCCAATTTTATCTGCAAAATAACCAATTACAACACTTAATAAACTACCAATTAATAAAGCAACTGCCATAACTATTGCAAAATTAGATAGTAAACCACTACTTGTATTAGAAATTCCGCTAGTTTTTTCTACATAAACCATCAAATAAGGAAAATAAACTTGAGTAGAAACTCCATAAATAAATAAGGCTAACAATCCTAGATATAACTTCTTATTATTTTTAACTGTAGATGGTTTAAAACCTTCAATTAATAATGAAAAATACTTTTCTTTTTTAATCTCATTATCAATAGGCATTACACTCTTTTCTTCTTTAGGAATTAAAAATAAAGAAACTATACCAACAACAATAACTATAGCGCCTATAATATA
>CAYNBG010000009.1:0-15140 GCA_964395495.1 uncultured Staphylococcaceae bacterium | reverse complement strand
ATCCTGAAGAATGTGAGTTATTTATTGTTGAGGGTAATTCTGCAGGTGGTAGTGCAAAACTTGGTCGTGATGCAAAAACACAAGCTATCTTACCTTTAAGAGGTAAAATTTTAAATGTTCAAAAAGCTCAATCTCATAGAATTTTTGATAATGCTGAAATAGGCAATATGATAACAGCAATTGGTGCAGGATTTAACGATGAATTTGATATTACTAAAGCAAGATATCATAAGATTGTTATCATGACTGATGCTGATGTCGATGGTGCTCATATTAGAATTTTATTATTAACATTCTTTAATAGATTTATGCGTCCATTAATTGAACATGGATATGTTTATATTGCTCAACCTCCACTTTATCAAATCACATTTAAAGGAAAGAAATATTATGCATATTCTGATGCTCAACTTGAAATTTTAAAGAAAAAATTAGATTTAAAACCTGGATATCCTTATTCACGTTTTAAAGGACTTGGTGAAATGGATCCAGCTCAACTTGAAGAAACAACAATGGATCCAAAAGGTAGGAGTATGTTAAGAGTTACAATACAAGATGCTGCAGAAGCAGATATGGTATTTAATGATTTAATGGGTGAAGAAGTTGAACCTAGAAGTGAATTTATTAAGAATAATGCAAAGTTTGTAAAGAACTTAGATATTTAATTTTAGGAGGGATTTAATATGGAAAACGAAGAAAAATTAGATTCATCAGAATTAACTGAAGAAGATAAAATTAAACAAGACAATGCTAGTTATGAAGCTGGTATTGAACCAAAAATTACTGATACAGAAATCGTTGGTCAAGTACAATCTAGTTTCTTAGATTATGCTATGAGTGTTATTGTCTCTCGTGCTATCCCTGATGTTAGAGATGGTTTCAAACCTGTTCATAGAAGAGTTATTTATGCGATGTATGAAAAAGATTATACAAGCAGTAAACCTCATGTAAAATGTGCTAAGGTTGTTGGTGATGTTATGGGTAATTACCACCCTCATGGTGATTCTGCAATTTATGAAACATTAGTTAGAATGGCTCAACCATTCTCATTAAGATATACATTAATTGATGGTCATGGTAACTTTGGTAATATGGATGGTGATGGCGCAGCTGCATATCGTTATACAGAATCTAGATTAAATAAATTATCTCAAGAATTAGTTAGAGATATTAATTGTGATACAGTTGATTTTATTCCAAACTATGATGGTAGTTTACAAGAACCTAGTGTTTTACCTTGTAGATTTCCTAATCTTTTAGTTAATGGTAGCGATGGTATTGCTGTAGGTATGGCTACTAAATTACCAAGTCATAACTTAAATGAAGTTGTTGATGGAATCGTTGCTTATAGCAAAAATAAAGACATTACAGTTGATGAATTAATGCAATATATTAAAGGTCCTGATTTCCCTACAGGTGGAATTATTTATGGATTAAGTGGAATTAAACAAGCTTATGAAACCGGAAGAGGAACATTTAAAATTAGAGCTAAAACAAAAATTGAAGAAGAAGCTAATGGAAAATATAAAATTATTGTTACTGAAATTCCTTACCAAGTTAGAAAAGGCGATTTAGTTGCTAAAATTGGTGAATTAGCAAGAGATAAAGTTATTGATGGCATTACTTCTGTAAAGGATTATTCAAAAGAAGATGTCAGAATTGAAATTGAATTAAGAAGAGATGTTGAACCACATGTTGTTTTAAATAAATTATTTAAAAATTCTCAATTAGAAACAAGTTTTGGAGTTATTAATCTTTGTATTGTTGATGGTGCACCAAAAGTTTTAAGTTTAAAAGAATTAATTAGATATTATTTAGAATTTCAAATTGATGTTGTTAGAAGAAGAACTATCTTTTTAAAGAAAAAAGATGAAGCTCGTATTGAGATTTTAAAAGCTTTAATTTTAGTACATGATAACATTGATGAAGTTGTTAAAATGGCTAAAGAAAGTAAAAGCCCTC
This sequence comes from uncultured Staphylococcaceae bacterium, assembly GCA_964395495.1. Lineage (GTDB taxonomy): Bacteria > Bacillota_I > Bacilli_A > RFN20 > CAG-826 > Onthovivens. Next base: position 13,178 of record CAYNBG010000009.1, on the reverse strand, counting down.
AAGTTTTTCAAGATAGTTTAATGGAAAGATTTTCTTTATCAGAAGATCAAGCAAAAGCTATTGTTGCAATGACTTTAGGTAGATTGACTGGTCTAGAAACAACAAAGATTGAAGACGAAAGAAAACAATTAGAAGAAAATGTAAAAGGATATAACTATTTATTAGAAGACGAAAGTCATTTAACAGATAAAGTTATTGAAGAATTAATTGCTATTAAAAATAAATTTGGCGATGCTAGAAGAAGTGAAATTTCTACTACTATAGCTTCTGTTAATGATGAAGATTTAATACCTGAAGATAATATAGTTATTACTTTAACAGAAAATGGGTATATTAAAAGAATGTCCACATCTGAATTTAAAAATCAAAATAGAGGTGGAAAAGGTGTTAAAGGTATGACAGTTTATGGTGGTGATGCTGTTGTTAAGATGATGAATGCATCAACACATACAGATATCTTATTCTTCTCGAATACTGGAAAAGTATATCGTAAGAGAGGTTATGAAATTAATGAAGGTGGTAGAACTGGAAAAGGTATACCAGTTATTAATCTTTTGAATTTAGAAAAAGATGAAAATATTGTTTCAATAATTTCTGTTGATGATTATTCAACAGGAAGTTTATTGTTTGTAACAAAGAACGGTATAGCAAAAAAGACTTCATTAAGTGAATTTGAAAGAATTAACTGTAATGGTAAAAAAGCTATTAATTTTAAAGAAGATGATAACTTATTTGATGTAAAAATTACTGATGGTAATGCTTATATTTTAGTCGCAAGTGAAGAAGGCCAACTTTGTATGTTTAAAGAAGACGAAATTAGAGATATGGGAAGAAGCGCAAGTGGTGTTAAAGCAATGAATCTTCATAATTCTAAAGTTGTCGGTGTTGATACATCTTTAAATGGTGATAAAGTACTTGTATTAAGTGAAAAAGGCTTAGGTAAGATTTCTCCAATGAATGAATATAGAATCACTCATAGAGGATCAAGCGGTGTTAAAACTATTAAAATTAATGAAAAAACAGGAAAACTTGTCGCTATGAAAGTTGTAAAAGGTGATGAAGATTATTTAGCAATTACATTAGGTGGAACTGTTGTTAGAAGTTCATTAACTCAAGTTAGAGAATGTGGAAGAAATTCTAGTGGTGTTAAGATGATAAATCTTAAAGATAATGATAAAGTTACTTCATTAACATGTCTTGAACATGAAGAAGAAGATGATGTTGTTGAAGAAACTTTAAATAATGAAGAAAAAGAAGATATTAGCGAAGAATAATGAAACTTTATATTTATACAGATTATAAAAACCAAGAAATTCCGTTTGAAAGCAGCAGAGTAAGAAAAAATTTTAAGGGCTTATTAGAACTTATTAATGAATCTTATGCAACACAAAACGCTACTGCTTATTATAATATCGCCCAATATTTTACAATTAACGATGTTACAACGTTAGATTTAGAAACTCGTTATAGAAATATTATTAATGGTGTTACTATTTTTTATAATGAATGTGAAAGTGAAAATGGTATATTTTCTAAAGATAAAGATGGAGTAAATTATTTAATTTCAAAGAGCGTAATTGAAAAAATTAATACATTTGATTTTGTAATTGTTCCTTCTGAAAAAGCTAGATCATTTTTAAGAAAAGAAGGGGTATATAATAGTGTTTTTGTTTTAAATCCTGGAATTAAATTTTCAAAATTTGAATTTAATGACCCGTCATTTAAAGATATATTTTATAGAGTCGTTGGATTAAACAAAGATACTAAAATTATCGTTAGTGTCATTAAAGATGATGATTATGAAGCTGTTAGAAAAATTGTATTAATTGCTAATCAATGCAAAAATTATAAATATGTCGTTCTTTCTGAACAAAATAATAGAAAATTAGTAAAGAAAAATAAGAAATATTTTAATAAGTGTGCAAGTAATATAATGTATCTTCCTTTATTAGATGATGATGCTTATAGTTCGCTTATGTTTAATGCAGATATTTTTATAAATGTTAATTCATTTTATTCAAATGTTGTTGAAATTATGGAAGCTATGGCGAGTAAAACTCAAATATTTTCTTTAAAAAGTAGCATTTTTGAAGACATTCTAGTTGATAATGAAAACGCATATATTTATAATGATTTAGGACTCTTAATTGAAGGCATTAATAAGTATATTAATGGGGAACTTATTTCGCTTAAAGAAAAAGCTTATGAATATGCTAAAAATTATAGTTTGTTAACCTATGGTTCTGAATTGGTTAAAGTTTATAAAAAAATTGAAGAAGAGGTAAAGAAAAATGATTGATCTTAATTTTATTTTAGGAAATAAGGAATATGTAAAAGAAGCCTTAAAAAGAAAGGAATATGAAGCTGATATTGATGGCTTATGTGATTTAGTATATAAGAAAAGAGATATTCAAAAAGCTGTTGAAGAAAATAAAGCTCAACAAAATAAACTTTCTAAATCTGTCCCTCAAGTTAAAAAAGAAGGCGGAGATGTTAATGCTATTTTTGCCGAAGTTAAAGCTTTAGCAAATAAGAATAAGGAAAACGAAGAAGAATTAAAGAAATTAACTGATGAAATTAATAAAGTCTTGTTCGCTTTACCAAATTTACCTGATCCAGATTTATTAGGCGGAGCTAAAGAAAATAATAAACCTATTTATTATTATAAAGAACAACCAAAATTCGATTTTGAAATCAAATCACATTATGATTTAGCTGAATCGCTTGGTTTAATTGATTATGAAAGAGGTGCAAAAGTTAGTGGACATGGTTGTTGGTTTTATACTGGTCTTGGTGCACAACTTGAATGGGCATTATTAAACTATTTTATTGAAAATCATTTAAAAGATAATTTTCAATTCATGATGGTACCACATTTATTAAATTATGAAAGTGGATTTACTGCTGGTCAATTTCCTAAATTTGAAGAAGACGTATTTGTTTTAAAAGATGTCGAACCATTTAAATTCTTATTACCTACAGCAGAAACTGCTTTAGTTAATTATTATAGAAACGAAATTCTTGATGAAAAAGATTTACCTAAGAAATTCTTTGCTTATTCCCCATGTTATAGAAAAGAAGCTGGTGCTTATCGTACTGAAGAAAGAGGTATGATTAGAGGTTACCAATTTAATAAAGTTGAAATGGTTGAATATACTACTGATACAGATAGTGATAGAGCATTTGAAGAATTAGTTGAAAAAGCTAAGAAGTTAGTTGAAGGATTAGGACTCCATTTTAGAGTTAGTAAACTTGCAGCTGCAGATTGTTCTCATTCAATGGCAAGAACTTATGATATTGAAGTTTATTTGCCTTCATTGAATATTTATAAAGAAGTTAGTAGTGTTTCAAACGCAAGAGATTATCAAGCAAGACGTGGCATGATGAGATATAAGGATAAAGATGGAAAAATTCATTATATGCATACATTAAATGGATCAGGCCTTGCAACAAGTCGTGTTTTCCCTGCAATTCTTGAACAATTCCAACAAGCTGATGGAAGCGTCTTAATTCCAGAACCACTTCAAAAATATATGGGTGGATTAAAAGTATTAAAACCTGTTAAATAATTAAATAAACGACATTGAAAAAATGTCGTTTTTTTATAAAAACCATATTAAATCCCTACTCTTTTTTATAAATTAATATGTTTTTTATATGTATAGTTTTATTTTTATAATTTTGTTATAATATATAAGCCATCGCGATTTATACTTTCGAACCAGGTCAGGATGGGAACATAGCAGCCTTAAGAATTCCTATAATTGTGCGGTGGTTTTTATTTTATGATTAAAAATGATATTTATTTTATGAAATTAGCTTTAAAAGAAGCTAATAAAGCTAAAGCTATTGAAGAAGTTCCTATTGGAGCTATTTTAGTTGATGAAAATTTAAACATTGTGGCAAAAGCTTATAATAAAAAAGAAATTTTAAATGATGTAACTGGTCATGCAGAGATTTTATGCATTAAAAAAGCTAGTAAAAAGATAAATGACTGGAGATTAAATAATTTAACAATGTATGTTACACTTGAGCCATGTGCAATGTGCTTAAGTGCGATAATTCAATCAAGAATTAAAAGAATTGTTTTTGGTGCATATGAAAGTAATACTGGTGCATGTTTATCCCATGATAAAAATTTTGAATTAAGCGCTTCTAATATAGAAATCGATGGTGGAATTCTAGAAGAAGAGTGTAAAGAAATTGTTGTTAATTTTTTTAAAGAAAAAAGAAAAAAATAATTTTGATATTGTCAAATTTTTTATTGTTAATTCTATATTATAGAATTATAATTTTTATATATTGGAGGTTTTTACAATGTTAGAACTTAAAAATATTTGCAAAGATTATTACATTGATAAAAAACCTTTTAGAGCGTTAGATAATATTAATATTTATTTTCCTAAGCATGAATTTTGTTCTATTTTAGGACCTTCTGGATGTGGAAAAACTACAACATTAAATATTATAGGTGGTTTAGATAGATATACTAGTGGTGATTTATTTATTGATGGAGTTTCTACAAAAACTTTTAATAGTGCTGCATGGGACAATTATCGTAATAAAAGAATTGGTTTTGTTTTTCAAAGTTATAATTTAATTTCACATTTATCTATTTTAAATAATGTTGTTTTAAGTTTAACATTAGCTGGTTTAGGTAAAAAACAAAGAATTGAAAAAGCAAAAAAAGCATTGGATGCAGTAGGTCTTGAAGGATTATATAATAAAAAGCCTAACCAATTAAGTGGTGGTCAAATGCAAAGAGTTGCTATCGCCAGAAGCTTAGTAAATGACCCTGAAATTATTTTAGCAGATGAACCAACAGGTGCATTAGATAGTAAAACTAGTGTACAAATCATGGAGATTTTAAAAGAAATTAGCAAAACTAAATTAGTAATTATGGTAACTCATAATGATGAATTAGCTAAACAATATAGCGATAGAATTATTACTTTTAAAGATGGTAAAATTTTAAATGATAGTAAAAATGGTGAAGAAGAAGAACGTAAATTAGAACAAGAAGAATATTTAAAAGCTAATAATATTGGTCAATTAAGAATAATTGATGAAAAAAATAAAGAAGAAAAAAAGAAATTTAAAAAGAAAATTAAAAAAGAAAAAACTTCTATGTCTTTTTTTACTGCTTTAAGCATGTCTTTACAAAATATTAGAACAAAGAAAGGTAGAACTGCATTAACTAGCATTGCTGCTTCTTTTGGTATTATTGGTGTTGCTTTAGTTTTAGCTTTATCTAATGGTTTTAATGAATATGTGAGTAGAGTTGAATCTGAAACTGCATCAACTTTACCTGTAACAGTATCAAGTTATACTGTTAAATATCAGTCTATTGATCCTAGCGGATATAATCAAAGTACAAAATTCCCAAGTGATGAAGAAATTTATCCTTATATTAGTATGAATAATAATCAAAATATGACTATTTCATATAATAATTTTAGTGAAAAATATTTTAATTACCTTAAAAAACTTAGAGATGAAGATGGTTTATTAAATGATTATTTAGTTAATTATCCTTCAAATTATAGATATCATTTAACAACTGAATTTCCTAAAAGCATAGACGGAAATACAGATGGTTATATTAATCAAGTTAATACATCTCAATCTACTGGGTCTATAAATTCACTATTAGGAAGTGTTACAGGTTTACCTACAAGTGTTTTTCACCAATTATATGGAAGAGAAGAATATATTTTACAAACTTATGATTTAATTGCAGGAAGTTATCCAAAAGAAAAGAATGAATTAGTATTAGTTGTTAATAGCACTAATAGTATAAATTTTTCTAACTTAAGGACATTAGGTTTTTATAATAGTGAAGATACACAAGATTTAGTTCAAGATTCTGAATCAAGTAAAAAAGTTAAACCTATTAGTTGGAATGATGTTTTAGGTAAAAAATATAAAGTTTATACTTCTAACGAATACTATACAAAGTCAACATATTCTCCTAAAAATAGTGATGCTACTGAGAAGCCTTTATTTACAAGCAATAGCCAAGTATCAATGTATAATGATGGAAGCAAAGGATTAGAATGTAAAATAGTAGGTATTTTACGTCCAAGCAAGAAATCAACTATGTCGACTATGGCAAATGGTTTATGCTATTTATCAAGTTTGCAAGAATACTTAGTTGAACAAAACGGAGAAGGAGAACTTGCAAATTCTTATTTTGATTTAGTTCAATTTAAAGATGGTAAAACAAAACAAACTTTATTTGATGATATTACTAAATTATTTGAAAATTTAGAGTCTAGTAGTATTTCGACAAGTATGTTAAATGATTTTAATTCAACACTTACAAATAATTTGTATTTATATAGTCCATATACAAAGAATTCTACATTAACGACTAAATCATTTTTGAATTATGCTTTATATGAAGGTTTAGATTTAGTTCCATCTACTTTAAAAGAAAACTCTTTAAGTTCTAGTTTAATAACTAAATATTTATATAGTTCTATTACTGCTACAGATAAAGAATTTTATAAAAAAATAATTGGTTTAGCTGCTTATTTAAATAGTTATAGTCAAATTGAAAGTGTTGTTATCTTTCCTAAAGATTTAACTAGTAAATCTACTTTATTGTCTAAACTTGATGAATTTAATGAAATAGATCCAAATAGTGAATATCATGCTTCTAAAACAAGTGAACAAATATTTTATACTGATTATGTTAGTGATTTAACATCCTCTTTAGGACAAATAATTAATGTTATCTCTATTGTTTTAATTGTTTTTGCTTCAATTTCTTTAGTTGTTAGTTGTGTTATGACTGGTATTATAACGTATAATTCCGTTATTGAAAGAACTAAAGAAATAGGTGTTTTAAGAGCTATAGGGGCACGTAAAAAAGATGTTGGTGTTTTATTTGAAGCCGAATCTTTTATCATAGGATTTATGAGTGGTGTAATTGGATGTTTTGCATCATATTTAATATGTTTTCCTATCAATTTAATTTTGAATAATATTTATCCTGATTATAATTTAGGTCAAATGGCTCATTTAAGTATTTTACATTGTGTAGTATTAGTTGCTATATCAATTTTATTAACCTTAGTGAGTGGATTGTTCCCTGCTAGAGTTGCTGCTAAAAAAGATCCTGTAATAGCTTTAAGGAGTGAGTAGTGGAAGATTTAAAGAAAGTAGATATAAAAGGTCTCACTTTTAAAGAAGTAGATGATAGAATAAAAAACAATTTAACAAATAAAAAGAAAAATCGTACTGATAGAACATACGGTAAAATAATTGTTAAAAATGTATTTACTTTTTTTAATATACTTTTATTAATTTTAGGTATTATATTGATTTATTTTGGAAAGTTAAATAGTTGTGCTTTCCTAGTTATTTTAATATTTAATTTATTGATTGGTTTAATTCAAGATTTAAGAAGTAAAAGATTAGTTGATAAATTAAATCTTATTAATAAAAGTAAGATCAAAGTAATTAGAGATGGAAAAGAAATTCTAATTGATAATGAAGATATTGTTTTAAATGATATTATACATTTAACAAATGGTGAGCAAATTCCTTGCGATTCTTTAATTGTTAGCGGAACATGTCGTGTTGATGAATCATTATTAACAGGAGAATCTATACCTTTAAAAAAGAGTGTTAATGATAATTTATTAAGTGGTACATATATAACAAATGGTGATGTTTATGTCGAAGTTAAAAAAGTAGGCATTGATAATTATATCGAACAATTACAAGCTAAAACAAAGAGTTTTAAATCTCCAAAGTCTCAAATGTTTCATAATTTAAATATGCTTTTTAAAGTAATAACAGTAATCGTTATAGTATTTGGAATTATAGATATTATTGAATTTATTTTATTACAAAATAATGTTACACAAATTAAATCTTATGAAGAGTTTTATAATATTGTCGGTACTGAAATCGTATCTCCTTTATCCGGAGCATTAATTTCAATGATTCCTAGCGGAATGTATTTATTAACATCTACATCTTTGACTGTTGGAATTATTAATTTAGCAAAGAAAAAAGTAATTGTTCAAGATATGTATTCTATTGAAACTATTGCAAGAATGGATACTTTATGTATTGATAAAACAGGTACAATTACAGACGGAACAATGTGTGTTAATGATTATATTATTTATGATAAAAATATATCTAATAACGACTTTATTAATTTAATCGCTAATTCAAATAAAGCATTAAACGATACTAATTTTACTGCTTTAGCTTTAAAAGATAAATTTAAAGAAAATAATAATTTAGAAGTTTTAAATAAAATTCCATTTAATAGCATTAATAAATATAGTGTAGTTTCATTTAAAGATTTTGGATCTTTAGTAGTTGGTGCATATGGTTTTGTTCCTTTAAAAAATGATAGTGAAATTAAAGCAATTATTGAAGATTATTCTAAAAAAGGATTAAGAGTATTAGTAGTAGGGAAAACTGATGAAATTATTGATGAAAGCAAAAAATTCACATGTGATTTAATAGGTATAATAATTATTCAAGATAAAATTAGAGATAATGCTAATGAGATTATATCTTGGTTAAATGATAATGATGTAGATATTAAAGTCATTAGTGGAGATAATGTTTATACTGTTAGTGAAATTAGTAGAATTACTGGTATAAAAAATTCTGATAAATATATTTCTTTAGAAGGGTTAAGTGATAAAGAAGTAGAAGAAGCTGCTTTAAAATATAGTATATTTGGTAGAGTTTCTCCTGAGCAAAAGGAAATAATTGTTAAATCGTTAAAAAGCGCTAATCATGTTGTTGGTATGTTTGGAGATGGAATAAATGATACTTTAGGACTTAAACAAGCAAATGTTTCTATATCTTTAAAATCTGCTGCAAAAGCTGCTCAAAATGTCGCTAATTTGATCTTAGTAGATAATGATTTTTCTCATATACCTGAAATTATTTCTCAAGGAAGAAGAGTTATTAATAATTTACAAAGAACTTGTTCTTTGTTTTTAGTAAAAACAGTATTTAGCATGTTTTTAAATGCATTCTTTGCAATATTTGCTTTAACTACAAAAGCAATAGGAACAACAGCTACTTTATGGCCTTTTGAACCTAATAATTTCTATGCTTGGGAAATCGTTACAATAGGACTTGCAAGTTTCTTCTTGGCTCTTGAACCAAATAATGAAAGGGTACACGGTAGTTTCTTATCTAATATTTTAAAGAAATCTATACCTAATGGTTGTATTATTGGATTTGTTGTTATGATTGCATATTTATTCTTATATAATTCAACAGAAGAATATACATTAAAAGTTATTTCAACTTATTTTATATCGATTATCTCTTTAGTTATTTTATTTAAGGTTTGTATGAAATTTAATATGTATAGATTATGCGTATTTGCTGGCAGTGTTGTTCTTATAGGATTTATATTTGGATTATCTATATTTGGTAGTGGTTTTATTAATTTATTGAAATTTGAAGGGGAAACACCAAGATTTTTATCATCTTCAGAGATTAACACATTAATTATTTTGTTAGGTATTGGAGTCATATTATTAGTTTTAAAAGATATGATTGCTAAAAAAATAGAAAATAAGGAGGAAGAAGAATATGAAAAAGACTGAGAAATTAATTCAAGATAAATTCTTAAAGTTATTAGAAAGTCATAGTATTGATGAGATTGATATTAATATGATATGTCAAAGTTTAGATATCAAAAGACAAACTTTTTATTATCATTATAAAAATTTGTATGAAGTTATTTATTCGATCTATTATGTTGAAAAGATTAAAGATAAAGTGACAGATTTAAATTCTATGATTAAAAATTGTATTAATTACCTTTATAAAAAAGAATGGTTTAATAGGGAAGTTATCAATTCTAATGCTAAAGATATATTATCAGAGTTTATATTTTCATACCTATTTAAAGAATTACAAAAATATTTTGTTAAATTTAAATTAAACGCAGAACAAAAGAAAAAAGAAGCAAGATTTATAGGAAAAGCTATAAGCGAATATATGTTACATTTATTTGAAAACGAAGATTTAAATGAAGAAGATATATATAACGAAATTTGTTTATTTGTTAATGAAGATATAGTATTAAAAATAACAAAAAATTACATTGCAAGTTTTAAATATAATAAATAAGTGGTAGAATATTAAAATATTAAATCCTATTTACACTTTTGCTGATTTAGGAGGAGAAGATAAATGAGTAAAGAAGACGTATTAAGTTTGTTTGTATATGCTGGTATGTTAGCAATTGCTTTTGTTGTTGGTTTTTGTGTTTTATATCCATCAACAGGTTTAAGCAGTGTAACAGTATTTAATTCTAACAAAGGCATCTTAGTTTTATTTGTTATTATTTGTTTACTAGTTGGTGTTATTCTAAACGGATTATTAGTAGAACTAGGACATTTAGTTGGTTTAAAATTAGGTGGATATTCAATTGTTACATTCAATGTATTTGGCTTTTGTTGGTATAAAAAGAATATAGATGGCAAAACGAAATGGAAATTTAAATTTCCTAAAACTCCAGATGGATTAACTGGAGAAACAATTGGTATGCCTAAAAAAGAGAAGGCGAATCCATTATTTGCTGTATTAATTCCATTTATTATTTTTGCATTAGAAGCTGTTGCAATGTACATGGTTATGTATTTTATTAATACAAATAAGGCTGCTCAAGCTTCATTAGACGGAATAAGAATGGTTAAATTTGCAGTTATTATTATTGCAACTATTGGATTAATGTTTGCGTTATATAATTATTTCCCTGCACATATCGATTCAACTACAGATGGATATAGATTAGTCTTATTAACAAAGAAAATTAATATTAAAGCTTATAATGAATATTTAAGAATAAGCGGATCTGAAGCATTAGGAATTGATGCTGGAAATTATATTGTTTTTGATGAAATTACTGATTATACAGCTCAATTAAACTTATTATCTGTATATAAAGCAATTGATAGTAAAGATTATGAATTAGCTAATAAATTGTTAGATCATATTTTAGAGAATAAAAGTAAAATTTCTAAATTAACTGCTGCATCAATTACTGCACAAAAATTTTACTTAAGATTTTTATTGAATTCTTTAGGTAGTGAAAAAGAACCACTTGAACCAATTATTGAGGATTGGAAAAAAGTTGATGATTTAACAAAAACATATGTATATAAAGCTAACACATTGGAAGGCTTAAAGACATATTATTGCTGCGCTTTACGAATTGAAAAGAGCACAAGTGAAATGAAATCAACAATTGAAAAATATAGAAAAGTCTATAAAAAATCTTCATCTTTAAATAAAGATAAAGAAAGAGCATTAATGAATTTAATTGTTGGCGAAGAAGTAATAGTTCAACCAACAAAAAAATAGTTTAAAATATAAAAGAATGGACATTTAATATAGTTTCCATTCTTTTTTTGTTAAAACCAATTATAAGATATTAAACTTATAATTAATATATTGTCTAATTTTAATGTGATGAAATTATTTTAATTCATATAGCAAAAGTTCAAAGAGAAATAAAAAAGCCACAATCATGTGGCTTTTATATTGTTTATTTTAAATTATTTGCTTTCTTTATCAGCATTTAATTTAACAAGTTGATCTTTAATATCTTGTAATAATTCAACTTCTGTTGGTTCTTTAATAACAGGTGCTGGTTCTGGTTCTGGTGCAGGTCTTTCTTCTGGATGTTTTTCGTAATATTTTTCAAGTTCTTTAGCTTCAAATTGAAGTCTCTTTTTCTTTAAATATGTAAAAACTTGAAGGATGATAAATAAAACGATAGCAACGATTAAGAAGTAAATTACAGCATTAATAAATCCACCCCAGTTAATGACGTTGACTTTAGCAGAGTCATAAAGATTTCCCCAATATTCAACTGTAGTCGATGCACCGAAGTCTGCAATTTTTGTTGCTTTATCAGGATCAGCTGCTGAACAAATATAACTTGATCCGCTATTTAAAATTGTAACGATACCATTAATACCACCAGATGGAATAGCCCATGAGATGATTGGCATTAAAATACCATTAACTAATGCATTAACGATAGCTTGGAAAGCACCACCAATAATGACAGCGACTGATAAGTCTACAACGTTTCCACGATTAATGAACTTTTTGAATTGTGCCCATAAACCATTTTCATTTTTTTGTTTTAATTTCATTTTTTTTACCTCAATTCTTAAATATTTTAGTTAGTTTAAATATGTTTTTCAATATATTTATTATTTATAATAATAATTAAGAACTGATTTTTAAGTTTTTAAATGCTATTGATGGACAATTTGTGCTACTTGTAAATAATTTAGAATTATTACCAATAGCGATTACATCATTAAATAATTTAAATAAATTACCACCGACTGTGAATAAATTTAAAAATTTATCTAATTTACCATCTTTAACTAAATATCCTTCTGCTTGAAGAGAGAAATCGCCACTCTTACTATTTAAGCCGGCATGTAAACCTTGAATAGAAGTAATATATACACCATTTTCAATTTTAGCGAATAATTCATCTTCACTAAGTTTCCCAGGTTTAACTGTTAAGTTAACGGTTGCTATATCAATTCTTGATCTTCCATAACCATTTCCAGTAGAAGTAGTACCTTCTTTTTTAGCAGTTTCAATGTTATATAATAAAGTTTGTAAAACACCTTTTTTAATAATGTCTTTATTGTATGTTGCAACACCTTCATCATCAAAATAAGTAAAGAAACAATTCTTTTCTAATGGTTTTTCTGAGATTGTTAATTTAGAAGACAATACTTTTTGATTAACTTTACCTTCAAATAATGAAGAATGCTTTTGAGTTTCTTCGCTACTTACATTAGATATAAGTGCAGCAACTAAACTAGCAACAGAATCATTACTTAAAACACCTTTATATTTTCCTGTTTCAATTGTAATAGCATTGAATTTAGAACTTACCTTTTTAATCAATTCATCAACAATTTCATCAACATTTACAATTTTAGGATCTGTACCAAAGACAATCTTTCCTTCATCTTTAACTACATCGCCTTCTTTCATATAAACAGAAGTATAAATATAGAAGAAATTAGTTTTGTTTTTAAGTTTTAATCCGTAAGAATTAAGCATTTGTTTTTCTTCTTCTTCCTTAGCAAATTGAACTTCAACATCACTAACTCTTGAGTCTTTAGCTTTTAATTTAGATT
>CAYNBG010000008.1:0-16007 GCA_964395495.1 uncultured Staphylococcaceae bacterium | reverse complement strand
AGAGTCGAACTACGCATAGATCCTTACCATGGATCCGTTATACCGATTAACTAAAGGGGCTTATATATGCTTAAAAAGTTTAATATATATTTTATATAAATACAATATTTTATTTAAATGTAATTTAAAATAACACTAATATCATTAAAATGTTCAATTTTAAAAATGAAGAATATGTTGTATCTAATGAAGATCAGTTTTATTTATTATTTTTCTAAAGCAAATAAATCATATACAAAAGCATGTGTTATTGTAAATGATACAGTATCACCTAATTCATGTTTTTTATCAGTTTTTAAATATACATTTCCATCAATATCATCTGGTGAATTATAATCACATCTAACTAAATATTCATCTTTATCTTGACCAATTATAATTCCTTTATATTCATTACCAATTAATTCTTTATTCATTTTATATGAAATATCAGATTGAATTGACATAATAGCATCTTTTCTTTCTTCTTTTACTTTTTTAGATACTTGATTTGTCATTTTACTAGCAACTGTTCCTTCTTCTTTTGAATATGTAAATACTCCTAAATGATTAAAAGGATATTCTTTTACAAAAGTTTCTAATTCTTCAAAATCTTTTTTAGTTTCACCAGGAAAACCCACAATTAAAGTAGTTCTTAAAATAGCATCAGGCATTTTTGTTTTAATCTTATTATAAATATCTATAACATCTTGTTTATTATGTTTTCTGTTCATTTTCTTTAAGATTTTATCTGATGCATGTTGAATTGGTATATCAAAATAATGAGGGAATTTTTTGCTACTAGAATATAAATCTAATAATTCATCACTAATTCCATCTGGATATAAATATAAGCATCTAATAAATTCAAGACCGTCAATTTTATCTAATTCTTTTAATAGTTTAACTAACGTTTCGCCATTTTTTAAATCTTTACCATAACTTGTTGGGTCTTGACCTATAACTACTATTTCTTTTACACCTTGTTTAACCAATTCTTTTGTATATTCAACAAGTTCATTCATTGGGTAAGAAATAAACCTTCCTCTAATATAAGGGATAGAACAGAATGAACAAAAATTATCACAGCCTTCACTAATTTTTAAATATGCAGTATATGAATTTGTTGATAATACTCTTTTATTAAAATCTAATTCAGGTAATTTGATATCCAAATTCAATAATTCACCAATTTTTTGAGGTAATTCTTTATATTCATCAGCAAATTTAACCCATAAATCTACCTCAGGAATATCTTTTTTAAGTTCATCATAATATCTTTGGACTAGACAACCAATAACAATTGTTTTCTTTTTATATTGAAGCATATTTAAAATAGTTTGTATGCCTTCAACTTTTGCATCTAAAATAAAACCACAAGTATTAATGATAATAACATCACTTTCCTTTGGATTATTAGTAATCAAAAACTCGCCATTTCTAAATAATGCCAAAATAGCTTCACTATCTACTAAATTTTTAACGCATCCTAAAGATACTAAACAAACTTTAATCATAATTAACGTGAATATTTATCAACAATAGATTTAATATAAGGAACTTCCTTAGTAAAATCTTTAAAATCTACTAATTTAAATGCCCAGTTTTTATTTGATAAAATACCTGGAGTATTAAGTCTAGCTTTATTATCTAATCCTAAGAAATCTTGAATAGGAATAATTGCATAATCTGCTTTAGAAGCATAAGCATATTCAATTAATTTTTTATTAGTCTTTTTAGCATTTATACCTTTAAGTCTTAAAATAACTTTAAGTTGTTCTTTTTGTTCGTTATTTAAATGTTTATACCAACCAATAATCGTTTCATTATCATGAGTTCCTGTATAAATAATTTGATTTTCAGTTTCATTAAATAAAGGATTAAATATATTAAATTCAATAATGTTCATTCCTTTTAAATTGTATTTATCTCTTAAAACTAAAACTGAAGGAAATAAATCACCCAAATCTTCTGCAACTATTTCACTATCTAAATTCATTTCTTTTAATTTAGCAAAAATTTCATCTCCGTATGCATATTTCCATTCACCGATTTCAGCCGTAGGACAGCTTGCAGGAATTGAATAATACGAATCAAATGCTCTAAAATGATCAACTCTTACATAAGAAAATAATTTAGCTGTAAATTTAATTCTATTTAACCAAAAATTAAATCCATCACTCTTCATAAATTCCCAATCATAAATAGGATTTCCCCATCTTTGACCAGTAGCAGAGAAAAAATCAGGTGGACATCCAGCAATAAATGAAGGTTTACCATCTTTATCTAACATAAAATCATCTTGACTAGCCCAAACATCGCTACTATTATCTCCAACATAAAATGGTATGTCACCCATGAATTTAACACCATTTTTATTAGCGTATTCAACAAGTGCAAAGAATTCTTCATATAAGATAAATTGCACCCATTCATAATATAAAATCTTATTTTTTAATTTAGAAAAATCATAGCCATTATAAAAAGCTAATTTCTCTTTATTTTTCCATTCATACCAAGGTTTACCTTTATTCTTATCAGTTAATGCATTAAATTCAGCATATGCAATGCACCAATCATTTTCTTTTAAGAAATCTTTAAACTTCTTAGTATCTGTATCTTTTTGATTTTTAAAAGCAATCTTTAAATATTTATTTTTTAAAACTCTACATCCATCATAATCAACTTGATTTGACTTAGCATTATATTTTCTAGGTTTAGAAATTAATTTCTTATTGTATAAGTCGTCTAAGTCAACATAAATTGGATCAATAGCCTTACCAGATGAAGATTGATAAGGCGAATTTCCAAATCCAGTTGGATTTAAAGGTAATAATTGCCATATTTTGATATCTGCTTGTTTTAACAAATCAATAAACTCGAAGGCTTTTTTACCAAAAGAACCGATACCATATTCACTTGGTAAACTTGATAAAGCACATAAAATTCCATTTGATCTCATAATAAAATAATTATAACGAAATTAAAGTATTTTTTAAAGATATACAATAAATATTGTATAAATTAAAATTCTTTAGATTCGTATTTTTTAAGACTTAATAAATATAAAGAAATTGAAATAGTGCACATTATTACAAAATATAATGATGAAAATATATAAATTGCATATGTAGGCATATTAAATGTAGGGGTATCATAAAACAAAACAACAGCATACATACTAACTTCAATTCCTATAATTACAATTGTTAAAAATGTAGATATAAATCTTGCCTTAACAAAATCTAAATAACAAATTAACGCTAAAACTACTGCTATATTTAATAAACATGATGATAAAAAGATTAAAAATGAACTTACAATCTTTTCTACGCCAAAATACCTACTTAAATCACCACTAAATAAAGGAGTAAATGATATTAAAATTAGTAGCAATAAAGGAAGGGCATATGAAGCAAAACCAACAACTAGTTTACTTCTAACTATATCTCCTTTACTTACACCTGTTCCAATTAAGAATTTTGTAACATTATTCCTTTCATCAATTTCATAACTTATATTCAATAAAAAAGATGGAAAGAATAATAAATAAGAAACGCTAGCAACACTATTAGTAAATAGTAATCCCATAGCTTCACTAGATGTAATCATTTTATTAGGATCTAATTGTTTAATACCATAAAATGTTGCAACAGCAAAAATAA
Source organism: uncultured Staphylococcaceae bacterium (assembly GCA_964395495.1). Classification (GTDB taxonomy): domain Bacteria; phylum Bacillota_I; class Bacilli_A; order RFN20; family CAG-826; genus Onthovivens. The sequence goes on along the minus strand of CAYNBG010000008.1, from coordinate 12,363 downwards.
TAAAGACAACAATATCTATTAAATAGTAAATTAAACAGTAGAATTTTAAATTGTAAAATTCTTTTAATAATAATCCTTTCATATTGTTTTACCCTTTGTAAACATTATCATGATATCTTCTAATGTAGGTTTATTTAGAATATCATATGTTTTCCCATCTCTTTTTAATAAAATTTCATAAATATCACCAAATTCTTTATACCTAATTATTTCGTCTTTATTAAAATTATAAAACTCATCTTTGTTTACTTTTTTAATATAAAACATATTTATTAAATCATTTGTTTTTTCATCAAATAATATCATTCCATTATCTATAAATATAATCTTGTCACATATCTTTTCTAAATCAGGAAGAATATGAGAAGAAATAAATACAGCATTTTCATCTTTTTTAACAAAATTTAACAATATATTATCAATTTCATCTCTTGCAACCGGATCTAATCCGTTTACAGGTTCATCTAAAACTAATAGTTTAACATTACGTGAAAATGCAATAGATAGATTCAATTTAACTTTCATACCTTTTGATAACTGTTTGCTAGTTAATTCTGGATCAATATTAAACTCTTTTAAATATTTAAAATATGTATCAGAATCCCAATTTTTAAATATGCCTTTAAAAATGTTATCTAACAACCTAATTTTCAATTTTTCAGGTAAACATACTTCATCTAAAACAACACCTATATTTTCTCTTTCTGATTTGGTTAAATCTTTTATATTTTTAGAAAATATATTAATTGAGCCACTTTCAACATTAACAAGACTTAATATTGATTTCATAGTGGTTGATTTTCCACTACCATTACCACCAATAAAACCAACGATACTATTTCTAGGAATATTAAAAGATACTTTATTTAATTTGAAGTTTTTATATGTTTTTACAATCTCTTTTACTTCTACAACATTTTCCATAAACTATTTATATACTACTTATAAGTTTTAAACAAGACTAATTTCTTGTATATATCTTCTATATTTTCATTTGATAATATCTTTTTATTTTTTTCTAGCTTTAAAATAAATTCATCAATAGAATTATCATTAAAATCATCTTGATTATAACATTTAATAATAACCTTTTTATGAATATCAAAATTACCAATAATATTTTGAATTAAAAATATATTTTCATTAAGATTATTTTCTATATCATGTAAGTTTATTTTTTGATCATCAAAAACATAATTATCATCTAATAATTTAATCTGATTTTTTGTAGCAATAATCTTGATTAAATATATTCCATAATTACAAATTAATAGGGATTCAATATATTTTTCATTAATTTTTAAATCTGAAATAATATATTCTTTAACAAAAATTTTATTATAAATTTTATCAATTACTTTTTCGTTTAAAGATCTTTTTTTAAATAAAGAAAATACAGCCATTATTTTTTAATACCTAATTCATAATATAAAAATGCAGCTTGTGTTTTACCATCCTTAATTTCTTGATTTAAAAACATGTTCTTTAATTCTTCATATGTTACTTCATAAATATTTAAAGCTTCATCTTGATCTAAATGTTGTTTAGTTTTAACTAAACCATTTGCGTAATACAAATAAATTCTTTCATCTGAATATGCACAACTTGGATAAAATTCTCCTAAATATTTAATATTAGTAGGCTTATATCCTGTTTCTTCTTCTAATTCTCTTGCTGCAGTAACTTTAGGATCTTCATCACCATCACATTTACCAGCTGGGAATTCAATAATAATATCATCATAAGGATATCTAAATTGCTTTTCTATTAAAAATTTACCATTATCAAGTTGAGCAATAACGCAACTTGCTTTGCAATGTCTAATTAATTCTCTAGTTGATATATTTCCATTTGGACACATTACTTTATCAACATACAAATCTAATATTTTACCTTTATAAATTTCTTTACTTTCAAGTTTCTTTTCTTTTAAATCCATAACAAAACCTCTTAAATATATTCTATTCTTTTTAATTTGAAAATCATAATTAAATTAATATTAGAAATAAAAAAAGCCCTAATAAGGACTATTCTTTATAAATGGTGATCCGCCGGAGACTCGAACTCCGGACCCACTGATTAAGAGTCAGTTGCTCTACCAACTGAGCTAGCGGACCAAATATGCTTAAATATATTAATGTATTTTTATAATAATATCAATAATTTTTAGCATAAAAATATATATTAAATTGCTTATGTAAGCGGTTTTTTAACAAAAAAGAATATAAATGTATTTATATTCATTTCAATTTACGATATAATTTTAAAGTTATTTTTAGGAGGTTTACTATGAAAATTAGAAATGTTGCTATTATCGCTCACGTTGATCATGGAAAAACCACATTAGTTAACCAATTGTTAAAATGCTCAGGAACATTTAGAACAAACGAAAACGTTCAAGAATGTTCAATGGATTCTAATCCTCTTGAAAGAGAAAGAGGAATCACTATTTTAGCTAAAACAACTAGTGTTATGTATAATGATTACAAAATCAATATTCTTGATACTCCAGGGCACGCAGACTTCGGTGGAGAAGTTGAACGTATTATGCACATGGTTGATGGATGTCTTCTCTTAGTTGATGCATTTGAAGGAACAATGCCTCAAACTCGTTTTGTTTTAAAGAAAGCTATAGAAGCTCACGTAAAACCAATTGTTATTATTAATAAAGTAGATAGACCTAACGCTAATCCACAAAAGGCTGTCGATGAAGTTTTAGAATTATTTATGGAATTAGGTGCTAGCGATGACTTCTTAGATTTTAAAGTTGCTTATACTAGCGCTTTAAACGGAACTAGTAGCTTATCACCTGATCCAAAAGATCAAAAAGAAGGCATGAATCCAATTTTTGATTTAATTGTTGATAACATTCCAGAACCACAAGTTACTGTAGATGGCCCACTTCTACTCCAAGATGCATTATTAGATTATAATGATTATGTCGGAAGAATGGGTATTGGACGTATTCAAAGAGGAACTATTCATGTTAACGATATAGTAACATGTGCTAGACTCGATGGTACAACTAAGCAATTTAAGGTATTAAAATTAATCGGTTATAGAGGACTAAAAAAGGTTGAAATCGAATCATGTTCAGCTGGTGATATTTGTGCTTTTGCTGGATTACCTGATTTAAATGTTGGTGAAACAATTTGTGATAATAGTCATGTTGAACCATTACCAAAACTACACATTGATGAACCAACACTTCAAATGACTTTTGGTGTTAATAGTTCACCATTTAGTGGAAAAGATGGAAAATTATTAACAGCTAGACAAATCGAAGATAGATTATTTAAAGAAGTTCAAAAAGACGTTTCTTTAAAAGTTAATAGAGTTCCTAATACCGAGACTTGGATTGTTTCAGGAAGAGGAGAACTTCATCTTGGTATCTTAATTGAAAATATGAGAAGAGAAGGATATGAACTTGAAGTAAGTAGACCTAAAGTTATCATTAAAGAAATTGATGGCGTTAAATCTGAACCATATGAAGACTTATCAATTGAGGTACCTAACGATTTTGTTGGAGATATTATGACTTCTTTAGGAAATAGAGATGCTCAACTTATCGATATGGATGCAGGTGATGTTAATACAAAAATTAACTACGTTATCCCTTCAAGAGGCTTAATTGGATTTGTTTCTAACTTCTTAACTATGACAAAAGGTTATGGTATTATTGCTCACACATTTAAAGAATTTAGACCAATTACAAGTGATTCTAAGATAGGCGAAAGACAAATTGGTGTCTTAGTTTCTACAGATACAGGACCAGCTACTCCATACGCAATTGAACACGTTGAAGAAAGAGGCGTTATGTTTATTTCTCCTACAGAACCAATTTATGAAGGTATGATCGTTGGTGAAAACAAATATGATACAGATTTAGCAGTTAATGTCTGTCAAACTAAAAACTTAACCAACCAAAGAAGTGCTAATAAAAACCAAACTGTTGTTTTAAAGAGCCCAAGAAAGATGACTTTAGAAGCTTGTTTGGATTATATTAATAGCGATGAACTTGTTGAAATTACACCTAACGCTTTCCGTATGAGAAAGAAAATTCTTCCTTTAGCAGAAAGAAAGAAATGGGAAGCAAAAAATAAAATTCAATAAATAAAAATAAAGATTTCCTTTGACTAGGAAATCTTTTTTTATTCAATTGATTTTAATGATTCTGCCATGTTAATTTTATTTACTTTATAAGATATAGCAACATTTACAACAAACGCAGTAACAACACTAACAGCAAATGATATAAGGAATGTATACCAGAATATCGTATAACTATAAGATATTAATGGCGTTATATTTGTACTTAAAACTAATATTTCAAGTGGGTAACCTAAAGTTAAACCTAATAATGCACCAATTGTAGTTAAAATCATAACTTCATATATCAAAGATTTAGCAATTTCAAATCTTGAGAAGCCTAACACTCTTAAAGTAGCTATATCCCTACTTCTTTCTTCAAAATTAAGAATAGCTAAATTAATAAGAACTACAACCGCTAATAATAAGGCAAATACTTTAATAGTATTAGTCATGCTTTTAATACTAGTCATATAATTATCAATTCGTTTTATATTGCCCTCTCTAGATAAATAAGAGCTTACTCCATTAGTTTTTGAAATATTATTTTCAATTTGAGAAACTGATACTTTACTATCTTTATTTATATTTAACCAAGCATAAGAAACAGATGTAGTTAAATCAGGTAATGTTTCTTGATAAATAAAGACTGAACTATTAGAAAACGTATAGAATATTTTAGAAACAACCATATCGTACTTTTTACTATTATAAGTAAATGAAACTGTATCACCTTCTTTACAATTTAATTCTGTTGCTTTTGCTTTGCTTAAACCAACTCCATTTAAATCCCAATGACCATCTACAAACTCATCATCATATTTAAAGAATTGAGATTTATAACTAAAGTAGAAAATAGACATATCTACATTCTTTTCTCCACAACTTAACGTAGTTTGAAGCTTAGAATATTCATCTACTTCTTTAACTCCATCTATTTTTAATAATTCTTCTTTAACAACATCTTTTTTAGTTCCGCTATTATATGTAATCGAATAATCACAATCTAAATAAGATGATAAATCTAAATCTTTTCCATAATTGATTGTATCTTCAATACCAAATCCAGAAATTAAAAGTCCGGTACAACCCATAACTCCAATAATAACCATTAAAGATCTAGATATATGGACTCTAATATTTCTTAAAGCCATCATCATACTTACATGTTTAACATCACTTTTCTTACTAGACTTCTTTTCTTTTAATTTAATTGTAGGAGACTTAGCCCTCATTGATTCAGTTGGTTGAAGAGATAATTCTTTTCTAATAATTAAATAGGTAATTAAACTAAATAAAATAATAACTACTAATAATGAAGCTATTCCTTCAATCCAAGGGAATGAATATCCAATTGTAGGTAAAGAATATAGTAACCCATATTTAATATTCATAACTCTAGGAATTAATAATGGTCCTACTATAAGTCCAACAAGCGCTCCAACTACTCCAATAAAATTCATATAGCATAAATAATATAAAAGAATAGATCTATTGCTAACTCCTATTGCTTTCATGGTTCCTATTTGAATTCTTTGTTTTAACATCATTTGCGTGATTGTTGTTAAAACAACTAAAACTGCTACTACAAAGAAAATAATAGGGAAACAATATGCTAAATTTCTAGATTGAATGATATCGTTTTGAACAACTGCATTGGAAGGATAATTTTCTGCATCCATTATAGCCATAATTTTAGTTTCATCAGGATATGTATTAGAATAATATTCTTTAATATTAGACATTACATCTTTAACCGAATATGAACTATCTACTTGAATAATATATTGATTTCTAATTGTTTTAAATCTTTCTACATATTCGTTATTATCCTCGTTCATTACACTATCTTTTGCTTCATCAACAAAAGTAGAAACTAGTGAATTAAATGTTAACTTTTTATCTTCTAAATAATTTAATATTTCTTTTTTAATGCTATCAGGTAGTGATGATTCATTAACATAATTATATAAATCATCATAATTTAAGTTGTCTCCAAGTTTATCAAGAATAGCATTTATTAATGTTCTAGCACTTAATATATAATTACAATCTGTAAATGTACCATTTTGTATGTTTTCAGGATGTTTCATTTTTCCATTTACTTTAATATTTAATGTAATGTTTTCTTTATCAAAAACCTTATTAAATGATTCTTCAATTATTGTTTTAATATCTTCTTTATTATTTTCAATAAATGAAATAATTTGAACTTTTTGAGAAAAAGTTAATTCGTCGCTATTATTAATAGCTTCTTCAATCTCTTCTATAATTTCATCATAATCACCGATAAATATTTCTTTAATTGAACTTAAAGTAGATGAAGAAAATGTTACAGGATATTCACTTCCTAATTGAAATGTTAAATTATTTGTAGATTCATATTTAGATACTATTTGTTCATCAATAAAGAAGAAATCTTTAGTTAAATCATTTCCTGAATAATCATATTTAGCATCATATTCCTTATTAATTGTAGGCCTATCTATTGAGATTAAAGCATATGATGAAATATCACAAACTGAAGATGGAATTAAGGTTCTTGTTTCTACTTTTCCATTTTTTCCTGCTAATTTTTTTATATTATCTAAATCATTTTGAGCTTCATTTTCATCATAAGTTTGGTCAACAGTAAGCCAAATGTCAGCTAAATTACCATTGTTTGAAGAATAGACAGTCTCAACTCTTTTTTGAAATTCTATGCTATTAGAAGATAACCCAGTAAATAAAGTAACTGCAATACCAATAATAAAAACAATAGCAATAAATTGCTTTATGTTCTTACGAAAATCCTTTAAGCAACTATGTAAAAGAGTTTTAAATAAACGCATAATTAAAATTCAATCTCACTTGCCTTCTTTGGATTTTTAATTTCTTCATTAGAAACAATTTTTCCATCACTAACTTTAATAATTCTATCTGCAATAACACTAATAGCTTTATTATGTGTAACAATGATAACTGTTTTCTTTTGTTCTTTACTTACTCTATATAAAAGTTCCATTATTTGGGCACCAGTTTTACTATCTAATGCACCTGTAGGTTCATCACACAATAATAATGTTGGATTTTTAACTAAAGCTCTAGCAATAGCAACCCTTTGTTGTTCTCCACCGCTTAATTGGCTAGGAAAATTTTTTTCTCTTCCACTTAAACCAACTAAATTCATAATTTCGTGAGCATCAAAATGTTTGTCTACTAAGCTTGATGCTAAATAAACATTCTCATATGCATTTAAAGAAGGCATTAAATTGTAAAATTGAAAAACAAAACCAACATCAAATCTTCTATATTTTGAAAGTTCTTTTTCTTTCATTTTAGTGATATCTACACCATCAAGTAAATAAGTTCCACTAGTTGCCTTATCCATTCCACCTAAAATATTTAATAAAGTAGATTTTCCAGCTCCAGAAGGACCTAAAATAACAACTAATTCACCTTTTTTAATATAAAAAGAAGCATCTTGTAATGCTATAATTTCGGCTTCATTTTTCTTTTTATTACCATATATTTTAGAAATGTTTTTACATACTATTTCATATTCATTTATTTCTTCCATAAACTAACTCCTTAAATAAGAGGCGCAATAATATGCAAAATTCCCCGTCTAATCTTTTTAAAGATATTAACTTTTAAATATGTGCTTTCTTTAACTTTCTTGCTATCTTTTACCATATCTTCAAGATCTGATTGAATATCTTTAATACAATCATTTTTATAAAGGAAAACGCCATTTTCAAAATGTAAATATAAGCTTCTAAAATCTAAATTAACAGTTCCAGTAAACGCCATTTCTTCATCTACAACAACTACCTTAGCATGATTAAATCCTGGAGTATATTCATAAATTTTAACTCCAGCAGTAAGAAGTGATGAATAATAACTTTTACCCATGCTATTAACAATCTTTTTATCAGGGATACCAGGTGTAACAATACAAACATTAATATTAGATTTAGCAGCATTTTGTAATGCTGTAATTAATTCAGTATCCAAAATTAAATATGGTGTAGATATATAAATAGATTTTTTCGCACGTGAAATCATATTTAAAATGACATTTCTAGCACATTCTTCTCCATCAAAAGGAACTTCTCCTACAGCTTGAATATATCCTGAAGGTTTTAAATTATCGGTTAACAAATATTTATTTGTTTCATAAGAATATTGTTCAAAAGCATCACGTGAATGATCCTTTTCCTTTTTATACATCAAAGACCATGAAGATAAGAATAAAGATGTTAATCCATTAACACCTTCTCCTTTTATCATAACAATATTATCTCTCCAATCACCAAACCTTTTGACTTTATTAATATATTCATCAGCTAAATTACAGCCTCCAGTAAATCCTCTAACTCCATCGATAACCATAATCTTTCTATGATCTCTACTATTTTGTCTGATATCAATTAAAGGTCTAATACTATTAAAAGAGAAACATTTGATACCTTGTTTAGCGCACTCTTTATAGAAATGTTTTTTAACATTCATAACACTTCCCCAATCATCATAAATAAGTCTGACATCAACACCTTCTTTAGCTTTTTCGACTAATATTTCATAAATTGAATCAAAGAATTCACCATTTTCAATAATAAAATATTCAATAAAAATAAATTTTTTTGCTTTTTTTAGTTCTTCTAACATATGAGGAAAGCCATATTGACCATATCTAAAATAGGTTACTTCCGTATTTTTATATAAACTATTAAAAGCATTATTATCAATATAATTTGCGATTGCATAAACATCTTCATTTTCTTTTTCTACTTCATTTAATACTTCAGTAGAATCAACTTTTGCTTTCATTAAGTATTTATTAATTTTGTTATATCTAAGTTCTTTTTTCTTTTTAGTAGTAATTTTGTTAGCAAACAATAAGTAAATCAAGGCTCCACCAAAAGGAAAAAGTATTAAAACAACTATCCAAGATAATTTAAAATCGACCTGAACTCTACTATTCATGATAAATATAGCGAGTACAACATCGATTACAAACAAAGCAAAGAATGGTATAAACCAATAATCGCTAAACAATTGAAGGGTTATAATAAAATAAACTAAAGCTATAATAGCTAAAACTTCAAGAAAAAACATTCCAATACAAAATATTGCCCTTCCAGGGAACATTTTTTTCTTCTTTAAAACTTTTTTATCTTTTTTCATATCTAAAATTATACATTGTATAATTTTTATATTAAAGAGAAATTATTGAACATTTTTTATGAATTTATATAAATCTTCGTAATTATCAAACAAATCATCAGAAACAGTTTTTAAAAGCTTTCTACTATTATGTCCAGTCGTCATTAAATATGTTTTAAAACCAATACTAACACCGACTTCATAATCATGAATTGTATCTCCAATCATTATAGATTCTTCAACATTTATATTTTTATTTTTTATAAAATCTTTAGCAAATTCTATTTTTCCTTTTGCTAAATTATCCTTAGTTCCAATAATTGCTTCAAAATAATTACTTACACCTAAATGCTTTAATTGCTTAACTAATTCATCTTCCTTAGTTGCACTTAAAACATATAGTTTAAAACCATCTTTTTTAAGTTTTTTAAATAAATCTTCAACACCTTTATATAAATATGTTTCTTTTTTATATCTAGCAAAATATTCATTCATGAACTCTTCACTGATTTTATGATAATCATATTTATTAAAATCGTATCCAACAAGCTCATAATAATTTTTTACCGGAAACTTAAAATTATCTAAATAAAAATCTAGTGTTACAGGAGGCAAATTGTATTTTTTTAACATCTTATCTTCAATATCAAAACACAAATCTGTATCATTAAGAATTGTTCCGTTAAAATCAAAAAATATATTTTTTATCATAAAAACAACATGATTTCCCAACTATTTTCTTAAAGCCATTGCTTTTTCAATGTCAGCAATCTCTTTAATAATATTACCACTTAAATTATAACTACCATCTTCAGTAACTAAAATGTCATCTTCAATTCTTACGCCAATACCTAATTCTTTAAAATATAATCCAGGTTCATCACTAATAATGTTTCCAGGTTGAAGAGGTTCATTTCTTGAAAAAGAGATATCGTGTGTATCTAACCCAATATAATGAGATACATGGTGGAAATAATAATTACTAATTTCGTCTTTTGATTCAATTAAACCTTCCTTTAAACAACCTTCAGCTAAATAATCTTTAGCATAATTATTAAGTTCTTCTAAAGTAATACCAGGTCTAACTTTATCAATAATCATTTTATTACAACCTAAAACAATGCTATAAATCTTCTTTTGTAGATCATTAAATTTTCCGTTAACAGGAAATGTTCTACTAATATCAGCACAATATCCATTATTTTTACTACCTAAATCAAATAAAATTAAATCGCCATCATTAACCTTTCCTGTTGGATTAGGATAATGTAAAGTCGTAGCGTTTACTCCGCTTGCACAAATTGTATGGAAACTTAATTCACTAAAATCATAATCTTGAATTGTATAATAGAATAAACTATATAGTTGATATTCATTTAATCCAGGTTTTAACGCTTTCATTAAGTTTCTAATTCCGATATTGGTTTTACTTACAGCTTCTTTAAATTCTTCAATCTCGTTAGTAGATTTAACCATTCTTAATTTAGCTAAAATTGGATAAATATTTTTAAATTCTTTATTAGAATAATTAGCTTTTAAAGACTCAATATATTGTTCAATAAATAAGCCTTCTTTTATTTTTTGTTCACTATCAAAATCTAAATAAATATTATTAACTAATGATTTTTCATCACCATTATCATCTAAAATAGTTGATAATTTAGCATCTAATGCATTTATATATAAACAATTATCAATAATATTTACTTTTGTAGCTTCTTCAATTGTAAGTCTTTTTCCATACCATTTTTCAAAAACAGGATTATATTCATTAATAAATAAATATTCTTTAAAATTACCTGCTGATTTTACTAATACTAAAACTGAATTTTCTTGTTCAATACCAGTTAAATAGTAAAAATTACGATTTCCTAAAAAATCATAGCCTTCATCTTCGCTTCTTTTTTTAGCAACACCACAAAACATAATAGCAACTGAATAATCATCCATTGCTTCTAAAACTTTATTTCTTCTTTCTTTAAATTCATTAGCACTAATCATACTATTACCTCTACATTTTTTCAATTACATCAATAATTGGATTAATTTCATCAAGTTCTATCTTTTCAATTTCTCCTTTATCAACGAATGTACTATTTCCTTCTTTAATAGGTAAAGAAGCTAGATATTTCAATTTATTTTTCTTAGCAAACTCTTTAATTTTACTCTTACCATAAATATATATTTTTTCTTTACAATGACTACATTCAACATAAGCCATATTTTCAACAATTCCTAGTATAGGAATATTCATCATATTAGCCATTTTTATAGCTTTAGTAACAATTAATGAAACTAAATCTTGAGGAGATGTAACAATAATAATTCCATCTAACGGAATAGATTGAAAAGCAGTTAATGTAACATCACTAGTTCCAGGAGGCATATCAATTAATAAATATTCTAATTCTCCCCAGGCAACATCCTTATAAAATTGACCTAGTAAAGTTGTAACCAATCCACCTCTCCAAACAATTGGGTCATCTTCGTTTTCAAGTAACATATTACTAGAGATAATTTTAATTCCTGATTTTGTTTCTGCAGGTAAAATCAATCCATCATCATCTCCATATGCAGCTTCATGGATGTTAAAACTCTTTGGAATAGAAGGGCCTGTAATATCACCATCTAAAATACCAACTTTATATCCCAACTTATTTAATTTAGATCCTAATAAGGAAGTAACAAAACTTTTACCAACACCACCCTTGCCACTTAAAATAGCAATAGTATGTTTAATTTTTGTTTTTGAATTAGACACTAACTTTTCAATTCTAGAAGCGCAACCTTCTTCACCACATTCATTACAATTATGATTGCAATCACTCATTTTTGCTAACCTCCTTAAATCTTTTAACTTTAGTTAAATCACTAGCTAATATAATACCATAAAAAACATCTTTTATAACGTTTAATGCACTTTCGTTTGCATAAAAAAATATAGTACTAATTTCATCATAATCAATTTTGTCAATTTCAAACTTATTCTTTGTTAAATATCCTTTAATTGAATTTATATCCTTTAATTCACATTTTATTGTGACTAAATTTTCTTCACTAATTTCGAAAATAGTGGACATTTCAATAGTTTTTTGAGCTGAAAGTATATAAGTTCTTAAAAGTCTT
>CAYNBG010000007.1:0-16135 GCA_964395495.1 uncultured Staphylococcaceae bacterium | reverse complement strand
TACCACCTGCAGAATTACCCTCAACAATAAATAACTCACATTCTTCAGGATTATTAGAAACACAATCAGCTAATTTTCCAGGTAATGTTGTAATATCAATACCATTTTTCTTTCTAGCGTTTTCTCTAGCTGCAATAGAAGCTAATCTGGATTGATATGCTCCTCTTATTTTTTCAACAATTTTATGTGCTTCATCTTTATTTTCTAATAAAAATCTTTCTAACTTTTCACCAACAACGTTAGAAACAATTTTCTTAACCTCAGGATTACCTAATTTTCCTTTAGTTTGACCTTCGTATTCTGGGTTAGGATGTTTAACACTAACAACTGCAGTTAAGCCTTCTAAGCAGTCAACTAAAGTCATTTTTTCTTTATCATTATCTTTTAAAATTTTTGCACTTTTTGCATAACTATTAATAATTCTAACTAAAGCTAAGCCAAAACCATCCTCATGCATACCACCATTTGTAGTAGCAACATTGTTACAAAAAGATAATATACGTTTGTTATAGCTATTTGTATATTGCATTGCTACTTCAACATAAATTTCTTCTTCTTTGCCACTTTCAAGTGTATATTTTTGAGCACCATCACAATAAATAATCGTATCATCTAATTTATCATTTTTATTTAAGAATGTAACATATTCTTTAATACCACCATCATATTTAAAACTTTCTTGTTTTATAGGATCAACTCTTTTATCTTCTAAAGTAATTTTAATACCTTTATTTAAGAAAGCCATTTGTCTTAAACGATTACAAATGATTTCATAATTATAAATAGTTGTTTCTGTGAAGATTTTTGGATCTGGTTTAAATGTAACCATTGTACCTGTATCATTTTCATCACATGTTCCAATAACCTTTAATCTGTCAACAGCATGTCCGCCATTTTCAAATCTAATATAATGAACTTTTCCATTCTTTTTTACAGTAACATCAACAAAAGTAGATAATGCATTGACAACAGATGCACCAACACCATGAAGACCACCACTTACTTTATATCCACCGCCATCACCGAATTTACCACCAGCATGTAACTTCGTATAAACGGTTTCAACACCACTTAATCCTGTAGCAGCAACAATATCAACAGGGATGCCTCTACCATTATCTTTTACTGTAATTGTATTATCTTCATTGATAAATACATTAATTTCATTACAAAAGCCTGCTAAAGCTTCATCTATAGCATTATCAACAATTTCCCATACAAGATGATGTAATCCGCTTGATGAAGTTGAACCAATATACATACCAGGTCTAACTCTAACAGCTTCTAACCCTTCTAAAACTTTTAGGTTATCACTAGTATATTTTGCATCAGCTTTCTCAAAACTCTTTTCATCACTAACTTCAATGATACCTTCACTAATTCTAGAACCAACTAAATCTTCTTCTTCAGTTGTTTCAGTATCTTTTTCTTCTTCATTATCGTCTTTATCTTCTACAATAATTTCTTTTTCTTCCATACTAGTTAACCTCCTTAGTAATATTTGAATTTTTTATATAATAATAATGAACACCATTAATTTCGTACTTTTTTGTAGATGTTATAAATACTTGTTCTAATGTTTTTAAAAATTCGATCAACCTATCTTCATGTTCTTTATCTAATTCACTTAAAACATCATCCATTATTACAATTGGCTTGTTATCATCATCACTTAAAAAATAATTAACCATTTTTAAGCATATTGTTGATAATCTATTTTCACCCTGAGATCCATATTTACCAACATCTTTATCATTTATAAAAAGTGAAAAATCATCTTTTTGAATACCGCTTACTGATATCTTAAATTTTATATCGACATCATGTTGAGATTTAATATATAAACCTAATTCATCCTTAGTTTTATAATTTTTAACAAACGATTTATAAATCAAATGTGCCTTAACATCTTTTAAAAATAATTTATTAAATATTTCTGGTAAAACATTGTTTATTTTTCTTACAAATTCTAAACGAAATTTGTAAATTTTATAATTTAAATCTATATATTTTTCGTCAATTATATCTAATAAATTTAAATCAATATCAGTATTTTTTAATAAAGCATTTCTTTCTTTTAAAACTTTATTATATTCAACAATTAAATCTAAATAAGAATTATCAACTTTTGAAATAACCATATCAAGGTAATTTCTTCTATCCTTAGGTGATGCTTTTAATAAATTAACATCATTTGGTATAAAATAAATAATATTCAATTGCTTACTTAATTCACTAACTTTAGATATTTTTTTATCATTAATCAAAATTCTTTTTCCTATTGGAGGTAACGATATTTCAATTTTATTTTCATATCCATAGCGATTATAAATTGTTCTTAAATAAGTAGCAGTTTCACCATTTTTTTTAAGTAAACAATCATCCTTAGTCCTAAAACTTCTAGCAAAAGCAAAATAATATATCCCTTCAACCAAATTAGTTTTTCCAGAAGCATTATCACCATATATAAAATTAATTCCTTTTTCAAAATCTACTCTTATATCTGTATAACTTCTAAAATTTTCAAATCTTATTTTTTTAATGTTCATCTTACTATTTCAAAAAACAATGAGTTATCAATAGAAACTTTATATCCAGGATAAAGTTTTTTACCTCTTTGTTTACAATCTTCATCGTTAACAAAAATAACGTGTTCTAAAATAAAACTTTTAGCTAAAGAACCACTATCAATTACATCAGAAAACTTTAACAATTGGCCTAATGTTATGTAATCTGTAGTAATTTTTATTTTTTTATACTGACTTGTTTCCATATTCTACCCTTTAATATTATATATTAAAGGGCGTTAATTTTAAAGAGTTTTTTTATTAATTCGTATATTTACATCAAAAAATAAAAATCGCTTAAATTTAGGCGTTTAAACCTATCTTTAAGCGATTTTAATAATATAGATAAATTATTTAAGCTTTTACAGGGACAATCAAGTTTACTACACTTGGATCAGATTTACTTGTAACAGTAAAGAATTTCATCTCACCTAAAAAGCTTAAAACGACATCTTCACTTTTTAAAGCTCTTATAGCATCCACAACATAGTTACTATTAAGATTAATTTCCAATCTATCACCGGTATATTTAAATAAAGTTAATATATCTTCACAAGCTCCATCTTGAATTGATTTACAACTAAATACAACGTTACTTTCAGACATAGTTAATTTAATAATATTACCTTCTGTGTTATTTGAATTTAAAATATTAACTCTATCAATTGCAGCTAATACATCTTGAGAATTTGCTTCAAGAATATAATAAAAACTCTTTGGTATTCTATCTTTAATATTTGGGTATTCACCTGCAATTAATCCACACATAATAAGAGTATCATTTAATTCTATTACAACATTTTTCTCATCAACTTTTAAAGTTATTTCTTTTTCATCAGTAATCGATTTAATTACATCGTTCATTGATTTGGCATCTACAGTGATAGAAAATCTTTCATTTGTTGATAAAGGAATATCTTTTTTAGCTAATCTATATCCATCTGTAGCTGATATAGATAAATTTTCACCTGTTGCTTCAATATTGATACCAGTTAAAATAATTTTAGAAGCTTTAGCACTTGCTGCAAATGCAACATGATTAATTCCATCAACAAAATCTTGTGTATTAATAACAACATTTGAACTTCCTGAAATTTCAAAATTTAAAGATGGAAATTCATCTGCATCAATAACATTTAAATCAAATTTACTTTTTTCGTTTTTAATTCTTGCAATGTTATCTTCTAAAACTTCAAAAGTTAATTCATCTCCTTCAATTTTTCTTGCGATTTCAGTAATAAAATTATTATTAACCAAGATACTTCCTGGTTTAATATCTCTAATAATTTCTTTATCATTTTTAAAAAATGGTATAAACGATGTAATAGAAACTTTTCCATTCGTTCCTGTTAATATTAATTTGTCAGAAGTTAAACTAATTTTGATATTTGTATTTATTGGTGTAGTACTTTTTTGAGGTATTATTTTACCTACTTGTAATAAAGATTTTAAGAATTCATTTTTAATAATTGTAAATTTCATTTATATATTTCTCCTTTTATTATAATAATAAGGTCTGTGGATATTGTGGAAAACTAATTTTTAAGATATTTTTATTATCGAATAAGTCCATTTAATCGAGATTTTATATCTTCTACAGCTTGTTTAGTTTGTGGGTCAGTTTTCAACAAATCTTCAACTTTAGTAACACTATGAATGATGGTTGCGTGATCTCTATTAGAGAACGTTTCTCCAATTTTATCTAATGATATATTTGGTATTAATTTTCTTATTAAATAAATTGCTATATGTCTAGCTGTAACAATTTGAGCCATCCTAAGTTTGCCAGTAATTTGATTAATACTTAAATTGTAATAAACAGCAACAGTACTTAATATTTTTTGTTCTTTTAATTTATTTTTAGAATCTTTAACGTTAATTAAATTACTTAAAGCTTCGTATGTTAAATCCATTGTTATTCTAGGTGCGTGTTCCATATTTTTAATGAAGATAATACGATTTAAAGCACCATTTAATTCTCTAATTGAATTTTTGAATTTATCAGCAATAAAACTTATTACTTCAGGATCAAATTCATCAACAGATAAATTAGCGCTAACAATTTTCTTTTTTAAAATATTTTCACACATTTCTATAGATGGTTTATTAATTTGAACAGTTAAACCATCCATAAATCTAGAAACTAATCTAGCATCAATACCATTAAGTTCACTTGGTAATTTATCAGAGGTTAAAACAATTTGTTTTTTATTTTGAATAAAATATTGATAAATATCAAAGAAAAATTCTAATGTTTTAACTTTATCTTTTAACATTTGAATATCATCGATTAAAAATACATCATAATTTTTAATGTATTTGGATAGTTGTTCATTATGATCTTCTCCATTAACATAATCAATATATTGGTATAAAAATTCTTGTGCAGTAACATATAAAATTCTCATAGAAGGATTTCTATCTTTTATATAATTACCAATTGCATTTAAAAGGTGAGTTTTGCCTAAACCACTATCTCCATAAATAAATAATGGATTATAAAATTTTCCAGGTGAAGAAGCAACAATTAAACCTGCTTGAGATGCTTCTTTATTAGATGGTCCTACAACAAAACTATCAAAAGAAAAGTTAGGATCTAATGAGCATCCTTTAAAGAAAACGCTATCATTTACTGCTTCAATTTGATTTAAAGGTGTATTTTTAAGTTCTTCTGAACTTGTAAAAATAATTTTAAAATTTGTTCCAGTAAGTTTATTTGTAATAGATGTAGTTAAATCTAAATATTGTTGATTTAAAATCGATACAGATAAGTTAGAATTACAAGCAACGATTAACTTATCTCCTTGAACAGAATGAATGTATGAATCTTTAAAAAAAGAATTAAATATCATTGCATCAACTTCAGTTTGAATATTGGTTAATACACGTTGCCAAAGTGTAGATATTTCGTTTAATGTTTTTAATTCCATACTTTAGCCTCCAAGTCTTTAATATTTTAATACTTTTTAATATATTATTAAAGGGATAAAAAAGAAGAAAAAAAGTTTTCCACAATTTAGAAAATGAAAAAATATCGATGATATCGGATTATACCTTAAGAATAAAAAATTACTATTGTTGAAAAGTTGTTTGAAATTGTGGAAAACTATCTAAATTGTTGATTTGTGAAAACTGGTTAACAAAGTACTAATTTTTTAACAGAACAAAATATATGGTCTTATCGACTAAAAATCGAGTTTTACACTTAATAGAAATCTGTTTTAAACACTTGTTTTTTAAAGATGAAGAATTAAAATAAAAATTATTAGTTAAAAACAAAAAAGTTGACTTATATGTATAAATACATATATAATTTAAAAGCAATAAAATGGAGGATTATATATTATGGCAAGCAAAAAGACATACCAACCAAGTAAGGTTCATAAATTTAGAACTCATGGTTTTAGAGCTAGAATGGCTACTGGTCATGGAAGAAAAGTTTTAGCATTAAGAAGGGCTAAAGGAAGAAAATCTTTAACTGTTAGCGACAGATAGTATTTAATGAAAAAACGTTTTGTAATTAAAAAATATCAAGAATATCAAATAATTCTTAAAGAGAGAAATTACAAAAGATCTTATAGTTTTAATGTTTATTATCAAAAGAATGAATTAGGCTATACAAGAGTAGGAATTCTTGTTAGCAAGAAAAATGGAAATGCTGTAATTAGAAATAAAATTAAAAGACAAGTAAGAATGATTTTTGATAAATATATGTCTTATAACGATAATTTAAATATAATTATTGGCATTTCTAAAAACTATAAAATCGAAAACTTCGAAAATAACGAATTAGAATAAAAAAAATATTAGACTCTATTAAAGGAGAAACGAATGAATAAAAAGACAAAAATTACATTAGGAGTTGGAGCGTTAGTTGTATTCGCTGGCGTTTTATCTTCATGTAACTCTTTTTGTAGTAGTGTTGACATAACTCATTATTTATACGCTTACGATCCATTAAATAATATATATTTTGATTCAGAAGCAGATGCTAAAGATTATATTCAATTAACATTTACTAGTGAATCGACATATAACAAAGAAACAAATTCTTATAAAGAAAGTCTTGTTTATAAAAAAGGTGTTGATAAAAGCTTAGCTGAAGATTCAAGCCAATATATTAAACAAGTTTCTGGAAGTAATTTATATTATGTTATTCCTGGAAATTATGAATTAAAAGAATGTTCTACTACTGTAGATTCTACAACAGGAAAAAATGGTAATATTGATTATATTTTTGGTTTAAATTCTTTTACAAAAGAGTTATATTCCGCTAATTCATCTAGTGGAATTATTTTACCAAGCTATACATATATCGAAAAATTAGATCTTAAGATTCTTAATAATATGGTTAATAATGTTTCTATTTATGAAACAAGTGGTTTTGACGACCATATTAATATGAGCGTTGTTAAAACATTAACAATGTCAACATTAACATACGAAGATTTATATGGTTATTCATATGTCGAATATAAGGCATATAAAACAGATTCAACAAGTGTTGATATTAATACATTATTAGGTAATAGTTCTACTTCTACTGGTCGTACATCTAGTGATGGAAAAACTATAAATGTTGGTGGTAGAAATTATTCACTTAATACTACTTTAGGTTATTTAAAATATTACAATAAGGATGATTCAGGTAATTATTATTCTAATATTGAAAAATGGACTAAAGAATTATTAAGTTCAGGTGATGTTGATTATACTCAAACAATGACAGCAAATTACCTTAATGCTTATAAAACTAAATTAAATGCTAAGGTAGCTAATCTAAAAACATGTATTACAATCAATCAAGGATTCTATGGACATACATCTGATAACTTATTAGATGATACAGTTAGTATTGAAGCTAAAGGTTCTAATTTTGTTCAAGGCTGGGGAGAAGCATTTAGTAAACATGGTTTCTTAGAAGGATTATTAGTTTATCCTATTTCATATTTAGTTGATTCATTCTCACATTCATTTGGTATGAATGGTTGGGGACAAATTATTGCTGTTCTTTTGGTAACAATTATTGTTAGATTATTCTTTATGGCAATTACATTACCAGCAACAATATCACAACAAAAACAACAATATTTACAACCTGAATTAGCTAAATTACAACAAAAATATCCAAATAGTAATACAAATGACTATGAAAAACAAAGATTAGCTCAAGCACAAATGGCACTTTATAAAAAACATAAAGTTCATCCATTCTTATCTTTATTAACAATAGTTATTCAATTCCCACTATTTATTTGTGTTTGGAATGCTATGCAAGGTAGTGCTGCATTAAGTACTGATGCTGTATTAGGATTAAGACTTAGTGATACTATTTGGAACGTTTTATCCAATTTTAGTGGATGGCCAGGAAATATTGGCTGGTGGACAGCATTAGTATTAATTTTATTAATGTCTGCAGGTCAAGTGTTCTCACTTCTTATACCACAATGGTTAAACAAAAGAAGAATGAAAAATATTTCTAAAACAACTGCAAATCCTGCAGCTGATAAAACAGCAAAGACTATGAAATATGTCCAACGGGGTATGATTATCTTTACTATTTTCATGGGATTCACACTTCCTAGTGCTATGGGAGTTTATTGGTTAGCTGGTTCAATATTCAATATTTTACAATCAGTAATTATGCATTTAATTTTTAGCAGAAAAAAAGGAGTTAAATAATGAAAGAATTTAGTGGCAAAACAATTGAAGAATGTTTAGAAAAAGCAAGTGCTGAACTTGGTGTTGAAAAAGATTCTTTAAATTATGAAGTTGTTGAAGAAAAGAAAGGCTTATTTAAAAAGAAAGCTACAATTCAAGTATTAGAATTAATTGATGTTGTAGAATTTGCAGAAAACTATTTAAAAAATGTTTGTGCTGCATTAGGTCTTGAAGTAAGCTTAAAATCATTTACTAGAGAAGATATTATTAAGATTTTAATTGAAACAAATCATAATTCTGTTCTTATCGGTAAAAATGGAGCTACATTACAATCATTAAATGATTTAACAAAATTAGCTGTAAGTTCAAAATTTAAGAAAAAATTCAGAATTTTACTTGATATCGGTGATTATAAAGATAAGAAATATCATAAAGTTATTGGTATTGCAAAAAGATCTGCAAAAGAAGTATTAAAAACTCATGTCGATATTAAACTCGATCCAATGACACCAGATGAAAGAAAGAAAGTTCATAATGCTTTAGCAACATATAAAAATTTAAAAACAGAATCTGTTGGAGATGGTAAAGATAGAGCTATTGTAATTAAATATGTTGCAAATCCTTCTTCTAGTGCTACAGAAGAAAATAAGGAAGCTGAATAGTTAAATTATGTTTGAAACAATTGTCGCGTTAGCAACGCCACCAATTAAGAGTGCACTATCAATTGTACGATTAAGTGGAGACAATTGTTTTTTTGTAGTGAATAAATTCTTTTCAAAAGATTTATTTAAATATACTAAAAACACTATTATTCATGGTGAAATTTTAGATGGCGATGAAGTTGTTGATGATGTAGTTTTATTATTATATAAAGAACCCCATTCTTTTACTGGAGAAAATAGTGTTGAAATTATTACTCACGGATCTCCACTTATTTTTAATAAAGTTATAGAATTAAGTTTAAAAAATGGAGCAAGGATGGCTGAAAGAGGAGAATATACTTCTAGAGCCTTTATGCATAATAAAATGGATTTAATTCAAGCAGAATCTGTAAATGATTTAATCAATGCTGAAAGTGAAGAATCTAAAAAACTTGCACTATTATCCTTAAAAGGAAAGACATCATCTTTAATTGAACCAATAAAAAAAGATTTTATTGATTTACTAAGTAATATAGAAGTAAATATTGATTATCCTGAATATAAAGATATTGAAGAAATCAATAATGAAAAAATTTATCAAATTTCTAAAAAGAACTTAGAATACATAGAGAATTTAATAAAGAATGGTAAAAAAGGAAAAATTATTAAAGATGGTATTAATGTTGCTTTAGTAGGTAAACCTAATGTTGGCAAATCATCAATATTAAATGCATTATTAGGAGAAGATAAAGCAATTGTTACAGATATTAAAGGAACTACAAGAGATATTGTTGAAGGTAAAATTATTTATAAAGGTATCGTAATTAATCTTTATGATACAGCAGGTATACATGAATCTAAAGATTTAATAGAAAATATTGGTATTCAAAAATCGATTAATAAATTAAAAGAAGCAGATTTAGTTATTTTTATACTAGATCCTTTAAATTATACTGATGAAGATAAGTTGATTAAAAAAGAAATTGGTAATAAAAAATGTATAACTGTATATAATAAAAAGGATTTAGTTAATATTAAAGATGATAAAGGAATCTATATTAGCGCTTTAAATAATGATATTAACGATTTAAAAAACGCTATGTTTTCAGCGTTAGAATTAAATAACGAAAATTTTTCTTCCCCTTCTATCAATAATGCAAGAGAACTTGGAATATTAGAGAATGTAAAAAACGATATTTTAAAGTTAATTAATATGAAAGATGAACCTGTTGATATCTTAGGTAGTATTATTAAAGAAATAATTAATAAATTATTATCTATAACTGGAGAAGATTGTGATTTTGATATTTATAAAGAAATCTTTTCTAGATTTTGTGTAGGAAAATAATATGATTTTTGATACACATATTCATTTAAATGATGAAGCATATAATGATAATTTAGATATTGTTATTAAAGAAGCTTATAATAAAGGTGTTAAAAGATTTTTATGTGTGGGCTTTGATTTAGAAAGTAGTAAAAAAGCTATTGAAATAGCTAATAAATATGACTTTGTTTATGCAACAATTGGGATTATACCTACTGAACATAAGCAATATAATGAAAACTCGATAAATGAATTAGAAAAATTATTAAATACATCTAAAAAGATTATAGCAATAGGTGAAATTGGCTTAGATTATTATTGGGAAAAAGAAGATGAAATCAAAGTTAAACAAAAAGAAATGTTTATTAAACAAATTGAATTGGCTAATAAATATAATTTACCTGTTTCTATACATGCTAGAGAATCTTTACAAGATACATATGATATCTTAAAAAAATATCCTGTTAAAAACGCTGGAATATTACACTGTTATTCTGGTTCTTTAGAAATGGCAAAAGAATTTATTAAATTAGGATATAAAATTGCTTTTGGTGGTGTTTTAACATTTAAAAATTCAACAAAGACAAAAGAAATTTTACAAAATATAGATTTAAAGGATATTGTTTTTGAAACAGATGCTCCATATTTATCACCAGTTCCTTATAGAGGTAAAACGAATATGCCTGTATATATATGTGAAACTGTTAAATATGCTGCTAATTTATTAAATATTAGTCAAGAATATTTAGAAAATGTAACTTATAAGAATTCTTGCGATATTTTACACGTGGAAAATTATGAAAGTAAATTATAAAGATTGTTTATTTGTTGTTGAAGGAAAAACTGATATAGATTTTTTATCTAGTTTTTTAGATAGTAACTTTTATAGTGTTAATGGATCTGCAGTAAACGAAAATGATGTAAAATATTTAAAAACTATAGAAAATAATAAAAAAATTATTATTTTAACTGATCCAGATTTTCCAGGTATGAAAATTAGAGAATACTTAAATTCAAATAATATTAAATGTTATAATGCTTTTGTTAAGAAAAGCTTATCTATTAAACATGGGAAAGTTGGTGTAGCAGAATCTACAAAAGATGAAGTTATTAGAGCTATTAATTCTATTAATATACCTATAAATGTGAACGAAAAGAAGAATATTATTACTAATTCTGATTTATTAGATTTAAAGCTTATTGGAGATAAGAATTCAAAAAAATTAAGAGAAATTGTTAGTGAAAATTTATCATTAGGTTATTGTAATGGTAAACAATTATTAAGAAGATTGAATATTTATGATATAAGTATTGATGAATTAAGGGAGGTTGTAAAAAATGTTAAATTGTAGCGAAATTATTGATTTTTTTAACTTAGAAAACAGTCATGCTAAAAAAGAATTAGGACAAAATTTTTTAATTAATAAAAAAGTATGTGAAAATATAGTTAACGAATTAGTTATTAATGAGAATGACAAAGTTTTAGAAATAGGACCTGGTTTAGGCGCATTAAGCGATATATTAATAAATAAATGTAATGATCTTACCCTTGTTGAATATGATGCTAAATTTGTTAATTTTTTACAACTTTCATATAAAGATAAAAGTAATGTTAAAATAATAAAAAATAATATTATTAAAGAAAAAGATGGGGGATATAATAGAGTTATTGGAAATTTACCATATTATATGACAACTGAAATTTTACAATTTATAACTCAAAAATTAGAGAAATTTGAATCAGGCGTATTTATGGTTCAAAAAGAATGTTTAAAACGTCTAATTGCTTTAGATGGTAAAGATTATAGCGCTTTTAATGTATATTTAAATTATGGTTATAAAATTACAACTTCATTTGAAGTAAAAAGAAATAACTTCTTCCCCATTCCTAATGTAGATTCGATAGTATTTAAAGTTGATAAAAAAGATAATGTAAATATCAATTTTAATAAAAAAATATATAAAATAGCTTCTATATTATTTTTAAATAGACGTAAAACCATTTTAAATAACTTAAATTCATATATTAAAGATAAAGAAAAAAGTATTACAATATTAAATAATTGTAATCTTAGTGATAATTTAAGAGCGGAACAATTAAAAGTTAAAGATTACGAAACTTTAGCAAACGAAATGATAAAGATGGACTTATTATAAAAGAGGTATTGGATATGATGATTGAAAAAGCTTATGCAAAAATTAACTTATCATTAAATGTTTTTTCAAAAAGAGATGATGGATATCATAATTTGAAAATGATAATGATTCCTCTTGAATTACATGATTCTTTAGAAATTTCTATATTAAATAGCCCTGATGATTATATTACATGTGATAATTTTTCATTATCGATTAATAAATACAATCTTTGCCATAAAATGATTGATTTGGCTAGAGAAAAATGGGGTTTTACAGAACATTTTAGGATTCATATACATAAAAATATTTTTTTACAAGCTGGATTAGGTGGTGGTAGCGCGGATGCTGCTGCAACATTGAAGGGAATTGTTAAAATATTAAAAATTAAAACTACAGAAGAAGAATTAATTGAAATGGCTAGTAAGATAGGATCAGATGTTCCTTGGGCATTGTATAATAAACCTAGTATTGTTGAATCAAAAGGCGAAATTTTAAAATCGTTCGAAAATAATAATAAATTCTATGTATTATTAGTTAAACCAAAACAAGGATTATCCACTCAATTGGTTTTTCACAAATGTGATGAATTAGGCTATGAACATAAGGATAATATTGAAGATGTTAAAAGCGCTTTAATTGATGGTGATTTAGATAAGTTATCAATGATTGCTAATAATTCTTTAGAAGACGCAGCTATTTCACTTCTTCCTGAAGTTAAAACAATAAAAGATTCCTTAATTGAAGATGGGATGCCTTTTGTTTTAATGACTGGTGCAGGTTCTACTGTATTTGCGTTAACAAATGACTTAAAACAAGCAAAAAGGATGTATATAAAATATTCAAAAAAGGATTACGAAGTTGAATTAACTAGAATGCTATAGAGGTATAAATATGTTATTTTTAGAAGTTTATAATCATAATGTTATTATAGGAAAAGAAATCGTTGGCTATATAAATAAAGATGGAATAGTTTATATATCTAATAGAAGATTTGCGACTTTAACAGAAGACGGAAGATTTTTATTAGAAGGAAGCTATGAAGCCGGTCATATAACTGATGGTGGAGATATTATATTAAATAATAAAAATGTTGGTCATATTACAGAGAATAATGATATTTATTTTTCTCCAAAAGCATTAGGATAAAAGAAAAACCTGAGAATTAATTTCTCAGGTTTTTTATTTTAATTATTTAATTATTATTTCTTAAGTAATTTTTTGAGTCCAGTTTTAATGCCTTCTGCAGCTTTTTCAACTACGTTAGCATTTCTTTTACGAAGAATTTCTGCTTGAGCAGCAGCTAATCTTGCGATT
Source organism: uncultured Staphylococcaceae bacterium (assembly GCA_964395495.1). Classification (GTDB taxonomy): domain Bacteria; phylum Bacillota_I; class Bacilli_A; order RFN20; family CAG-826; genus Onthovivens. The sequence goes on along the minus strand of CAYNBG010000007.1, from coordinate 2,486 downwards.
GGGACTCTGTATGGAGAACATGAAACATAATCTAATCCTACATCATTGAAGAATTTGATTGATTCTGGATCACCACCATGTTCACCGCAAACACCACAAAGGAGTTCAGGTCTTGTTTCGTGGCCATCTTTAACAGCCATCTTGATTAATTTACCGACACCTTTTTGGTCGACGTGTTGGAATGGATCTGATTCAAAAATCTTCTTTTCATAATATGAACCAAGGAATTTTGAAGCATCATCTCTTGAGAATCCAAATGTCATTTGAGTTAAATCGTTTGTACCAAAGCTGTAGAATTCTGCTTCTTTAGCGATTTCTGAGCTAAGAAGAGCAGCTCTAGGAATTTCGATCATTGTACCAATATGGTATTTCATAGTGACTTTATTTTCTGCAATGACTTTATCACATTCTTCTGTAATAATGCCTTTAACATACTTAAATTCTTTAAGATCAAGTGTTAATGGAATCATGATTTCAGGTTCGATTTCTCTACCTAATTCATTACTTGCTTTAATAGCAGCTTCGATGATAGCTCTAGCTTGCATTCTACCGATTTCTGGGTAAGTAACATCAAGTCTACATCCTCTGTGTCCCATCATAGGGTTGAATTCGTGTAAGTATTCAATTCTATCTTTGACTTCTTGGACAGATTTATTTAAAGCTGTTGCAAGTTCTTGAATCTTATCTTCTTCTTGTGGTAAGAATTCATGAAGAGGTGGATCAAGTAAACGGACATTAACATTAATGTGTTTAAGATTCTTCATTGACATGAATAATCCATAGAAGTCATCTCTTTGATATGGAAGTAATTCAGCTAAAGCAGCTTCTCTTTGTTCCACTGTATCAGCAAGAATCATTTTTCTCATATGGAAGATTCTATCTTTGTTAAAGAACATGTGTTCTGTTCTACATAATCCGATACCTTCTGCACCGAATTCAGCAGCTTGCATAGCATCTTTTGGAGTATCAGCATTTGTTCTGATTGATAATCTTCTGTATTTATCAGCAAGTTTCATCATACGTCCAAAGTTACCTTCTTTTGTATTAGCTGGAACTAATTTCATAGCACCATCAAATACTTCACCTGTTGAACCATTAAGAGAGATTGTGTCGTTCTTTCCGTAAACTTTACCATTGATTGTAACTGTTTCTTTTTCTTCATCAACAATAGCAGCACTACAACCAGTAATACAGCATTTACCCATACCACGAGCAACAACAGCTGCGTGAGATGTCATACCACCACGCATTGTTAAGATACCTTCACTAGCAACCATACCTTCGATATCTTCTGGTGATGTTTCAGCTCTAACTAAAACAACTTTTTCACCTTTTTCATGTCTTTCTTCAGCATCTTTAGCATTGAAACTTAAATGTCCAACACCAGCACCTGGAGAAGCTGGGTTACCAACACCGATTGGAGTATTTTTCTTTAATTCAGCTGTATCGAATGTTGGGTGAAGTAATGAATCGAGTAAAGCTGGTTCAACTCTTAAAACAGCTTCATCTTCAGTAATTTTACCTTCATCTAATAAATCTAATGCGATTTGTAATGCAGCAGCTGCAGTTCTCTTACCATTTCTTGTTTGTAAGAAATATAATTTACCATTTTCAACTGTGTATTCCATGTCTTGCATATCTTTGTAATGTTCTTCCATGTTTTTGATGGTTTTTTCAAATTCTGCATAGACACCTGGCATTTGTTCTCTTAAATAATCAATGTGGAATGGAGTTCTAATACCTGCAACAACGTCTTCACCTTGTGCTTGTGGAAGATATTCTGCATAAACATTCTTAGCACCTGTTGATGGGTCTCTTGAGAATGCAACACCAGTTCCTGAATTTTCGTTTAAGTTACCGAAAACCATTGATTGAACGTTAACAGCAGTACCCCATTCATAAGGAATAGAGTTCATTTTTCTATAGACATTAGCTCTTGGGTTATCCCATGATCTAAAGACAGCTGTAACAGCTTCGTGTAATTGTACATAAGCATCACTTGGGAATTCTTCACCAAATGTATCTTTGTAATATTGCTTATATTGAGCAACTAAAGTCTTTAATTGTTCAGTATTGACTTCAGTATCAAGTTTATAACCATTATCTGCTTTGATTTTTTCAAGCATAGCATCCATATTTGTTCTTGGATGTCCTTTTGCAATGTTTGTAAACATTAAGATAAATCTACGATATGAATCGTAAGCGAATCTTTCATTGTTGCTTAATTCAGCTAATTTTTTAACAGTTGTGTCGTTTAAACCAAGGTTAAGGATTGTATCCATCATACCTGGCATAGAAACTCTAGCACCACTACGGACTGAAACAAGAAGAGGCATTTTTTCTGGGTCAGCACCACCAAATGATTTTCCTGTTTGCTCTTCAACTTGTTTAATACCTTCATCGATTTGTGCGATTAAGTCGTCTGGCATTTTTTTGCCGCTTTCATAATAAAGGGTACATGCTTCAGTTGTAACTGTAAAACCTTG